>NZ_JAKZKV010000008.1:0-4700 GCF_022808675.1 Parabacteroides sp. FAFU027 | reverse complement strand
GGGTGCTTACGCACCATAAAGATAGATTTTTGAAAGCAAATTGAAGCTTTACAGCTAACGCAATCACTACGAAATAAGAGAAAAGGCTCCATCCCAAATCCCCGGAATGAAGCCTTTCTTTTTTCAGATGATGTATATCTATTTTAGAAACAGATCAATAAGAGCGCATATCAGTAGCCTCTTCGCCATGTTGTGTAAGGTCGAGACCTTTTTCCTCCTGCTCCTCAGTAACGCGCATCGGCAAGATTTTATCTGTAATCAAATAGAGCAGATATGAACCGCCAAAAGTAAAAATACTTACGATTACAAGCGCCAACAGGTGATGAACAAAGACAGTAGAGTCACCATAAATCAATCCTACCCCTTTTGCAAAAACACCGGTCAGGATCATCCCCACAATACCACCGATACCGTGACAGGGAAATACATCAAGCGTGTCGTCGATATTGGTTTTTGATTTCAGTTTTACGGCTACGTAACTCACCATAGAAGCAATAAAACCGATAAAAATACTCTGACCTACTGTTACAAATCCGGCAGCCGGAGTAATAGCAACCAGACCAACAACAGCTCCAACTGCCGCACCAACTGCAGAGCGTTTGTGTCCCAATGCTCCGTCAGCCAGAATCCAGGTCAACATAGCGGTTGCCGATGCAAGATTGGTATTCACAAAGGCTGATGTAGCCAATCCGTCAGCTGCCAATGCCGATCCTGCATTAAATCCGAACCACCCAAACCACAAAAGGCCGGTACCAAGCATGATATAAGGGATATTGGTCGGTTGATTGTGCATTATTTTACCTTTTCTTCTACCTAAAAAAATCGCGCCACTCAATGCAGCAAATCCGGCAGAGATATGCACAACAGTACCGCCGGCAAAGTCAAGTACACCCCATTTACGCAAAAAACCATCAGGATGCCACGTCCAATGAGCCAATGGTGCATAAATCAATATAGAGAATAGACAAACAAAGAGCATAAGCGATGAAAAGCGAACGCGTTCAGCCACACCTCCGGTAAAGAGCGCCGGAGTGATAATTGCAAATTTAAGCTGAAACATTGCAAACAAAGCGAAAGGAATAGTCGCAGCAAAAGCCGGATTTGGAGCAATCCCAACATTCCTGAAGAAGGCAAATGTAAACGGATTACCAATCAAACCGTGAAAGCTATCACCAAAAGCAAGGCTAAAACCTACCACCACCCACAATACACTCACAAGCCCGAGAGCAAAAAAGCTTTGTAATAGTGTGGAAACAAGGTTTTTATAACGGACCATACCTCCATAGAAGAATGCCAGACCGGGAGTCATCAGTAATACCAAAGCTGACGCAATCAGAATCCAGGCAGTATCAGCATGATCAATCGGATGCTTTGGATCAATAGTGTTGGCATATTCGACAGGAATTAAAGACGCCAATGCGACAACAATCAGAATCAAGAACGGAAGCCTATACTTCCAGATAGATTTTTCACTCATAAGAATATAGTTTTGTTGGAATAATAATGCAATTCGTAATATTATGACAATTCCGAAATCGAGCGCGAAGATAATCACTTTATCACAATAAAAACACATTCTAAAATCACAAAGCGCATGTTTAAACATTTAAACAGCCAATTATTATAGTATAAATGTCATTTTAATATCATTTCAACCAAATATTAGCATGTCTTTTTGTCAAAACAAGAAGTAGAATTTAAAACAACAAAAGAAATTATCGTCTTACCTTAGGGGTAATTGGAGAATAAATCGTTTAGATAATTAGAAACAAAATTCCGGCATGCCTATTTCACAAAATGTGTGATTTGTGCAAATTCAGGCAAAGAGAATATTTTCTGACTATTTACCCTCCTATTTTTAGAGTCGGAATAGAGAAAATGTTAACTTTGCCGGACTAACTAACTTCTAACACTAACAAAATATTTATCATGGAAAAACCGTATGTAATCGGTATCGACATGGGCGGTACCGGCACCAAATTCGGCATTGTAGATGCAAAAGGAGAAATCTTAGGACAAGGATCAATCGTAACTCCTGACTATCCGGATATCAACGACTACATTAATGCATTGTACGAAGGCGTACTGCCATTAGTCGAGAAGGCAGGCGGATTCTCTAAAATCAAAGGAATCGGAATTGGTGCTCCTAACGGAAACTACTATAAATCATCAATCGAACTCGCACCTAACCTCCCCTGGAAAGGCAATATTCCCCTCGGTGATTTATTAAAAGCCAAATTTAATCTTCCTGTAGCGGTTACCAATGACGCCAATGCTGCTGCTATTGGCGAAATGACCTATGGAGCTGCACGTGGTATGAAAGACTTTATCATTATCACACTGGGAACAGGCGTGGGAAGCGGTATCGTGATCGGCGGCAATGTTCTTTATGGTCACGATGGATTTGCCGGAGAGTTGGGACATACAACTATCCGTCGCACAAATGGCCGTCTTTGTGGTTGCGGCAGAAAAGGTTGTCTGGAAACTTACGCTTCTGCAACAGGCGTTGCACGATCTGCACGCGAGGTTCTGGAAAACACAACCGAAGATAGCCTTTTACGTCAGATCGCGGCTGATAAAATCACATCGAAGGATGTATACGACGCAGCAGTTCAGGGTGATAAAGTAGCGAAAGAGATCTTCGATGTTACAGGTACAATCCTGGGAGAAGCGTTTGCCGACTTTATAGCATTCTCCGCTCCTGAAGCAATTATCATATTCGGCGGGCTAGCTCAAGCCGGCGATTTGATCTTTAACCCGATCAAAGAAGCTATGGAAAATAACGTTTTACCCATCTGGAGAAACAAAGTAAAAGTTCTTCCTTCGGAATTGAAAGCCAGTGATGCGGCTATTCTCGGAGCAGGCGCTTTGGGTTGGGAAGCTAAATAAGAGTGAACTCAATCAAGCAAAATATTAGAGGGTGTCCCAAAAGGGCATCCTCTCTTCATTTTTGCCCATTTCATTCAATTAAGAACTCACCAGGCAGGCGTTAGCATTAATATTGCGAAAGATTGTTTTTTATCGGAGTCTGGCCAAAGAGTTGCAGAATAAGCAAAAAAGGAGGTGTATAGGGTGGATTATGCTGCTGTGGCCATCTTTCTGGATAATTTCTGGAGATTAAAGGCAATGGCAAGGATACCAAAGTCCATACGGATTTTGTCGATTCCGCGATGACGCAACCGATTGTAGTGTTTGTTGAATTTGATTTGTCCAAAGACCGCTTCCGGTTCAATGGGTCGCTTGCTTCGGTGTTTAAGTCCCTGTTCAGACATCAACCTTTCCCTGGCCTTTCGTTTGTGTTCTCTTAAATTGTGATTAACGGAAATTACCCGATGATTCTTTGATTTGTGACACATTCCCCTGAGTGGACAACCGTCGCAATTGACGGCCTGATACAGCTTAATATGGCTTTGAAAGCCGGATTCGGATTTCTTGTTTTGTGTACCTATACACTTCATATGCTGCCCCATCGGGCAGACAAAATAATCCTTCTGTTCGTTGTAGTAGAGGTTTTCCTGCAAAAAAGGATTGTTGATAAAACTCTTCTTTTGTTCCTTGTGGAAGTAGTTGTATTTGACAAAGGCCTCAATGTCATTATCTTCCATAAATTCATA
The DNA here is from genome assembly GCF_022808675.1 of Parabacteroides sp. FAFU027. NCBI lineage: Bacteria > Pseudomonadati > Bacteroidota > Bacteroidia > Bacteroidales > Tannerellaceae > Parabacteroides > Parabacteroides sp. FAFU027. The sequence continues at coordinate 1,086 of NZ_JAKZKV010000008.1, read as the reverse complement.
GTTCTCTTCACTGCCGTAACCGGCATCGGCTACAGCTTGTTTGGGGAAATGGCCAAAACGTTCTTTGCCCGAAAGCAGGAATGATTTAAGGGTAAGCGTGTCACCCGGGTTATAGAAATAATCGAAGTGGGTAATAAACTGATTTTCTGTTCCAATTTGAAGATTATGTGCCGGTTTAAGCTGACCGTTGCCCATGTGGTCCTCTTTCATTCTCATAAAGGTCGCATCGGGATCGGTCTTGGAATAACTGTTCCTCTCGCCCATAATCTCAAGGTGTTTTTCATATTCCTGTAGTTTGGGCAAATGTTTTTCTTCCAGTTTCTTGAGTTGTTTTTGCTCCGCTTTGCTTCTGTTTTCTTTATTAATCAGGCTGATCCGACGTTTGAGTTCTTCCGAATCAATGGCTACCGGTGTTTCTTCTGAGGCCTGATTATCTCCGGCAATCCCTTCTTCTATTTGTGCCAGGATGTGGCGGATTTTAGCTTCCAGTTTGGTTTTATTCTTCTCTGCGGTCTTCTTCCAAACAAAAGTGTACCGATTTGCGGGGGACTCCAGCTTGGTGCCATCAATGTACTGAGTCTCCAGGCTTATATGCCCCATTTCTACTAACATGGTCACCACCTGGGTAAATAATTGGTGGATGCTCTCTTTAAGATGAAGACTTCGGAAGGTATTGATGGTGCGGAAATCCGGGGTTTGATTACCCGAAAGCCACATATAGAGGATATTCTCTTCCAGGGCGGTCGCTATTTTGCGACATGAGTAGGTGTTGTTCAGGTATGCGAAAAAGAGCACTTTAACCAACATGCGTGGATGATAACTGCTTGTTCCGCCTCCTTTATAAGTTTCTATTACCGGGGATATATCTAACTGATCAACTATCGTATTGATCAGGCGAACAGGGGCTCCGGTTTTTATTTTATCGTCAAGAGACTCCGGAAACAGTGTGTTTTGACCCTGCGGATAATCTTTAAAGACTAGTTTATGCTTTGTTGTACTCATGCTCTAAGTTACTAATTTTTGAGCTGATTACAATGACTTCAATAGGCATAATAATGAGAGAGGGCATCCTTTTGGGACACCCTC
>NZ_JAKZKV010000005.1:300000-385512 GCF_022808675.1 Parabacteroides sp. FAFU027 | reverse complement strand
AACTTGACAGAACTACATATGAGGTTTTGCAGATCTTGAGTATTTCATTGACTGATAAAACTAATCTTAGAGAACTATTCAACAGAACTAAATTTCAAAATGACAAAGATCGTTTTAGGCTTAATGAGCCAAGTTTATTTGAGTTTTAATTACGTCCCAATTTTAATGGGACACTAGTGACTGAATCTAATCAATTAATGCAATTGACAGGTCATTCTTGTGTTTTGCGGGTGGGATTGGACGGGAATCAAAGGGTGCGGGAAAGAAATGTTTCTTTGGAGAAGATATTGGGTCGTTTTATAAGAGCGAAAGCAGGTCTTATCGCTTATTTGTGTTTGTTAATTTTGTAGGTAGGCTGTGGTGGACGCTGGAGTATATGGGGTGATGCGGTTACAAACCGCATCATTTTTTTTTATTTTAGTCTCGAATCAGCGGTTAAAAAACGCTGCACCCCGTTGCTTACTTCATATTGATCCATTGTTCTGATTTGTTGATTGGGGCAGCGGAGATCTGGATTTATAATAGCTTCACTCTTTAACCTGAGTCGTTTAATGGTAATCCATTTGATTTATCTATGGAATAAGATCAGCACCGATTCCCTTTTTATATAGTAGGCAGAAAGACTCACCTGCTTGCCCATAAAGTTTTTCAAAACCGGTTAAGTTCTCAAGATACTCTTTTAGCGGTTTATTGTTTAATGTCGATTCAAGTTTTAAATCCTCAATCCGGAATGGAAATTGAGTGTTAATAGGATTGGGCGTATGCAAAAAGAGAGCATCGCTTGCGCTATCAAAGTCAAGTATAATTGTGTATAATTGGAAATCTGTTTTTAGATTTCTGGTCTTCTCAATCAATAAATCGAAATGGCGAAATAATTTATCCAGGTGTGGTTTTCTTTTCCTGAAGCTATTATTGCCATGTCCATACCAATCAAAATGAATGTGCCAATTATCAAACCAGGTATCCGTTTTCTCAAAATCCAGCCATTTCATTTTATCGAATTCATTTTGAATTGATAAGTTCTTATAATATCGTCTTAATCCTCTCTGTCGCTTCATATAATTACAATTGATAAACGAGACTTAAAGTATTATTGATCCTGTCAGTTAGTATAACAATCAAATCTTTGTCCATAAATTCGTAGTCGTCCGGAATGTTCAAAATCTCAATAGGAGGAATGTCTAAATATCGATATAATTCCCTTAGTTTAGCCCTCTGTCCTGTCTCCATTACAAATATCAGGTCAGCCCAGTTTAAATCATTCTCTGTTATTTTTCTATCGCTTTTTGGACTTAATCCGGCTGAACGAATATTGAACCGATTATCATTTTTGAAAATCGACTCCGCTGTCCTGCTCCGTTTCTTATTTCGTCCACAAACTACTAATATATTGGGCCTATTTGTCATTTGTATGGGGGGATTTGGAGTATACTTGCAAACTGGAGACTTGTTTTTCGAGGTAGGTATTTTTTGAAAGAAAAAAGCCACTAATAATTAGTGGCTTTTCAGTGACCCCGGAGGGGCTCGAACCCTCGACCCATTGATTAAGAGTCAATTGCTCTACCAACTGAGCTACGGAGTCAATCGTTGGTGATTTGTATCAGCAAAAGTACAATAAAATTTAAACGTGCCAAATATTTCGTAGAGAAATTTTTATGTCTCCAGCCCTTATTTCATCGGGATTCCGTCTCTTCATAGAGCAGATATTTGCGGCGCGTTTCTTTGTATTTGTTTAACTCTTTCTGCCACAATCCTTTAATCTCTGTTTCTCCTTTTCCGGCAATAATCATCTTTCGAACAAGACTGGTTCCCATCAGCTGATCAAATCCGCGCGGTTGAGTGAAAAATAGGGCTCCCTGCCCGGACTTTTTATAATAATCGAGGAAGAACTTAAGGGTAAAACCGCCTTCAAATGATTTCTTGCGGAAATCAATCCCATAGCACAGCCTGTTTTTCTGCGCCGGATTCTTATCAAAACCGGGCAAGGAAACCGGAGTGAAGGTAAACGAGCCGAATCGTTTATCCGGATATCCGATGACCTGAAATGGGTAGGTAGTCCCGCGTCCCACACTGACCGCTGTCGCTTCGAAAAGGCAGAGGGAAGGGTATAACGAGACTGCCAGATCATTGGGCAGGTTGGGGGAGGGTTTTATGGGTAGGGAATAAGGCTGGTGATGTTTCCATCCCTCCACTTTGATCACCTGCAACGGACAAACCTTTTCTTTGCTTTTGAGCCAGTGTTCGCCGTTGACCATTTGTGCAAATTCGCCAACCGTCAATCCGTGCAAAAGGGGAATAGGTACAATCCCGACAAATGAACGCAGGGAATCCTTTATCACCGGCCCATCCACGTAATCGTTTGGATTGGGGCGGTCCAGCACGATTAACCGGATATGTTGATCGGCACAGGCTTCCATCACATAGTAGAGTGTGCTGATGTAGGTGTAGAATCTTGCTCCAACGTCTTGGATATCGAATATCACGGCATCTATACCTTGTAGTTGTTCGGCAGTCGGTTTCTTGTTTTTACCGTAAAGAGATACGATGGGCAGACCGGTCTTTTTATCTGTTTCGTTATGAATAGTTTCACCTGCATCTGCCGTTCCGCGAAATCCGTGTTCGGGGGCAAAGATGGTTTTGATGCCTATTTTCTGCGCTAACAGTGTATCCACCAGATGCGTGCGGTTGTCTTTCAATACCGAGGTCTGATTGACGACCAGCGCAATCTTTTTTCCTTTAATCAGAGGGAGTAGCTTATCCAGGCAATCGGCTCCGTTTAGCACCTTATTGGCTCCAATCATACTCAGGAAAGGAACGATAGTAAGGATTAATGTTGTTAAACAGACTTTTCTCATAAGTTATGCGTAATTTTGTAGTACAAAAGTACGCTTTTATAGATGGACCCGTTAGAGATCATACAGAAATATTACCCCGAAAATAGTAAAGCATATCCCATTCTGGTCGATCACAGCCGACTGGTTACGGACAAAGCCCTTGACCTGGCTCTTGATCATCCTGAGTTAGAACTGGACCTAAAGTTTGTGGAAGAGGCGGCCATGCTCCATGATATTGGCATTTACCTGACCAATGCGCCGGAAATCGGTTGTTACGGTGAACATCCTTACCTGCGACACGGTTATTTAGGGAGCCATATAATAGCAAGGGAAGGCTTTCCTAAGCATGCATTAGTATGTGAAAGACATACCGGGACAGGACTCACAAAGGATGATATCGTCAAGATGAATTTCCCGATTGTCCCCCGTGATATGCGTCCGGTGTCGCTGGAAGAACAGTTGATCTGCTTTTCAGATAAGTTCTATTCCAAATCAAAGCCGGGTAAAGAGAAGTCGGTGGAAGGAGTTCGCAAAAGTATGGCGAAATATGGCGAGCACCACGTGAAGAAGTTTGACCTTTGGTGTGAGATGTTTCTTTGAATTTTCAATACAATAAATATTTGTGGTATGAATAGTAAATTGGCTTTGTTGTTATTGCTTCTTGTTTGTTTTTCTGTGAATATGCTGGCTGAAGATGAAGCCGAAGAGAAGACATCATATTTCACGGCTTCAATGAATTATTCGACAAACTCGGTTTGGGAAGGTAGGTCCGATTCGATTGTCACTCCCTATATCGGGACAACGCTCGGTTATCACTTTAAATTCGGCGGATATATAAACGGAACCCTTAACTTCTATCCGAATCGCAAGGATAATGTACTGGATCAGTCTATTCTGCAGACCGGTTATGATTTTACTCTGATTAAGGATAAACTGAAAGGTGCTCTTTCCTATAGCGCTTATTTCAACAGCAAATACAGTACTCAGGTAAAATCAGAGATAAAAGGTGTAACCTCTGCCGGATTATCCTATGATGCCAAAATCTTCGAATGGTCTCTCAATGCCGATTATGATTTTGGAAATAAGAGTGATTTTACGCTTACCTCCTCATTGTCCAGATGGATTCAGGTTTTCAGTAAAGGAAATAATACCTTGTCGGTAAACCCGACGGTTACCGGATTTGCAGGAACGCAGAATCTCTATGCCGAGTACCTGAAGAACAGGGTGAATAAGATAAAACTACACGGTAAGAAGGCCGAAACAACAGCTGCATCAACCACTTCTACAGTGCAGACCTCTGAATATTCCCAATTTAATCTGGTTGATATAGATCTGGCTTTGCCGGTTGGTTATAGTTACCATGATTTGTCATTCAGTGTAACACCTACTTATGCCATTCCGTTGCATGTGCAGAGTGGTGAGTTTACATCACATCCTTTTTACGTGAATTTCTCGGTTGAATATAAATTCTGACTAAAGTTTCCTGACCCTTCTGGCTACCTTGCGTCGTATTTTTTCAAATGAAGGTGGAGGACCGGTTCGCACCTCTTTGCCGTCGATATATAGTGCGTCGGAGATTCCCCATTCATTTACAATCTCACGATTGGTGGTGTCATATTCTACGATCTCAATCTTTCCGGGGAATTCCTCCGAAGCCCGTTTAACCCGCTCATAGGCAAGCGTCATTACCGGACACCATCCGTTTCGGAAGAGGGTTACATTGACTTTACCGGAGCCTTTCGCCGGAAGTTTTTGTGGCCGGATAAATTTAGGTGCAATGGCGTCTTCATTAAATGGTTTCCACAATAGCCGCATCATCCCGTATTTGTCCACCACTTTATGCCCCTGCCGTTTAAACCACGAGGCCCGCATAAAGACCGGAAGTATCAAGCCCCACGTGACCAGCCCATCAGCGCCAAGCTCACGACAATCCTCTTCTGCCGCTAGAATCAGGGCTTTCCCCATTCCTCGATGGCGATAATCCCCGCGTCCTTGTTTGTGCCCGTGTACCCAGATGCAGAGCACGACATAGAGATTCTTGCCCTCAAACATGGAATGCTCGATGGGTATGTATTGAATCATACCGCCGATGATTCCGTGATCATCTACGGCATATTTTACCCTGATGCCTTTGTCTTTCATCTTTTCGTACCACTTTTGCTTAAAGTCTCCGGCTTCTTTGATGTCGTCAGACCATTCTTCAAGACAGCAGAAATAGTGGTGCTGGTTTTCGGGGGTGATATCGATGATTTTCATGGAGATATAATCCGGTTAATATAGAACTACTTTGGTTGTGTATTCTCCAATCTTCAGAATGTATAAGCCTTTCGGTAAATCAATTGCTATTCTGCTGGATTGAGGGTAAATGGTTTTGATATAAGCTCCTGTTGATGTGAAGAGTTGAACGGATGCATCGCAGTCTTCAATAGAAATCTGATTTTGATTTGTATAGATTTTTAATCCGTTAATATTGGTATTTCTGATTGCGGATGGAAAGTCCTTTTCGGATATATTTGAGAATAATGACCAGATCGGGTCTGTTTGATAGGCTGATTTTGATCCTATGGGAACATAAAGCAGGCAATTTAGATAATCGACTAAAGAAAAAGTGGAAGGAATAATATTCGGAGGTATAGGATTGGCTGCCTGAATTGTTTTTAAACCAGAACATCCTGCAAATGTTTCAGTAGGTATAGAGGTTAAATTTTTACTTAGATATAATTCTTCAAATCCGGAGCAATAAGCAAAGGTTGAAGTGCCGATAGAAGTTACAGAATTAGGAATTGTCAAGGTTCCGATCAGACCGTTGCAATACATGAAAGATGCATTCCCGATAGAGGAAACCGAGCCTGGAATAGTTAATGAACCGGTTAACCCGGAACAGAGTGCAAAAGCATTATTTCCTATTGTCGTTACAGTCGTTGGTATAATTAATGTACCAGTTAGTCCAGTGCAATTAGAGAATGTAAAAGGATTTATAGCTGTTAATGAATTTGAGATTGAAAGATTTCCTGTGAATCCGGAACAATTTTGAAATACCCTTTCACCTATAGTCGTAACAGAATTCGGAATTAGGAGATTCCCTTTTAGCCCTGAACAATATGAAAATGCGGCAGTACCAATGGTCGTTAAAGAACCTGGAAATGTCAGAGTGCCATTTAATCCAGTACATTGAGTAAAAGCATAACTCCCGATTGTGGTAACGGAATTGGGTATGACCAGATTTCCTGTCAGTGCTGAACAATTTGAAAATGAAGAAGAACCAATAGTTACTAATGACGCTGGAAAGGTAACTTCCGTTAATCCTGTACAACTGGCAAAAGACAGATCTCCGATTTTCTGAACATGATCCGGTAATATAACGCTGTTTATTCCGGAACAATAGTTAAAGGCGTAATCACCAATTGATGTTGTCGAACTCGGCAATTTAATGCTCTTAAGTCCGGTTTTATAGAAGAAAGCCCGTTTGGGTATTTCATTAGCCGGATAGCTAAGCGATGCCGTGGAATATGTCCCTCCGGTTCCGGTATATGCCGCAATATTGCTTGCTGACAAATCTAAATTGGTTAGAACGGTCATTTCATCCCGTAAGAATTTGACATCACTTGCGTCAATAGTACCCGTTACAGTCAAATCAGTAATGGTGGTTTTTTCAGTTGAAGTAATCAATGAGTTCAAAGTTCCTGCTGTGGTGACGTTTACGGTTTTGCTGACTTGTCCGAAAGCAACTGTATTCAGCAGGAATAGGCTTAGGATAAATAATAAGTTTTTCATGGTTAGGTGTTTTATAAGGTTTGGTTAGATGAGACTCCGAAACCCTAATGCTGCAGGCTTCCGGACACTTCTTTGGCATGATTAAAAAAGATCGTTTACAGGATAATCTTGTGAAAATGATTACCCAAGCGAATAATGTACATGCCGTTAGGCAAGTCAATCGCGAGTTTGCCTTCCTGACATTGCAAGACCTTGATGAGCTGCCCCGTCACGCTATAGATTTGAATCAGGGCGTCTGACTGACTGCATTCAACTATGAGCTGGCCATTCGTAGTGTAAACATCATTTTTGCTAATTACTACGTTATTTGTCGCAGCTGTAAAATCCATTTCCGAGACAATCTGGAAGTTTGACCAATAAGATGCAGCTTTGTATACCGCTTTTTTCCCGATAGGAACATATAGAGTGCAGGTGCTGTATGGTACTCCGGAGAATGTTGTGCTTGTAATAGCCGGGGGAACAGGATTCGTCGCTTTAACTATATTCAAAGCATAAAATCCACCGAATGTACTTTGTGGGATGGTGCTGATATTTTTGCTTAGGTAAAGTTCTTCTATATAAGAACAATATTGAAAAACAGCAGCACCGATAGAAGTGACAGAGTTTGGTATAGTCAGTGTTCCTGACAGTCCATAGCACCAATGGAATGCACCTTCTCCGATAGTTGTCACGGAGTTGGGGAAGGTGAGTGAGCCGGAAAGTTTTTCACATGAGGAAAAAGCATCAGGCCCAATAACCGTTATAGATCCGGGAATAACTAATGAGCCGCTTAATGCTGAGCAATTTGCAAAAGTAGCTGTGCTGATTTCGGTTAAAGAGTTTGATAGTGTCAGTGTTCCGGTAAATCCGTAACAGTTCTTAAAAGAACTTTCTCCCATAGCCGTAACCGAGTTGGGAATCACGAGGTTGCCTTTCAGTTTTGTACAGTATGAGAACGCAGAGGAGCCAATTGTCTTTAATGAGCTGGAAAGAGACAGGTTCCCGTCTAAACTGTTACATTGATAAAAAGCACTTGCTCCGATATCTGTTACCGAATTGGGAAAAACCAGGTCACCCTTCAGTCCGGAACAGTTTGAAAATGCACTTTGCCCAACGGTTACCAGGGATGCCGGAAAGGTAATTCCTGACAATCCGCTGCAACTGGCAAACGCCATATCCCCGATAGATGTCAGAGATATGGGTAGTGTAATGGTTTTTAGTCCATTTTTGTTGTATAAGCCACGTTGGGGGATTTCATTGGCTGGGTATGTGATTGCGGAAGAAGTGGTTCCTTCAGCTCCGGAGTAGCTAACAATACCAACGCCTGACAAATCGAGGCTGATAAGTGCCGTCATATTGTCCCGCATAAACTTAAAGTCGCGGGCATCTATGCTCCCGGATATAGTCAGATCGGTTACGGTTGTGGCCTCAGTAGTCGTGAGCAATGTGTTTAAAGTCCCTGCTGTACCAACGTTTACGGTTTTGCTGACTTGTCCGGATGCAATTGTATTCAGCAAGAAGAGACTAAGGAGTAAGATAATGTTTTTCATGGTTGGTCGTTTATAAGGTTAGGTTAGAAAAGTGATTCAGGAAGCCCGACAAAGCAGGCTTCCTGACACTTCTTTTACATGACTGAAAAGAAAATACTTACAGCATAACCTTGAATGAGCGGTTACCAAACCGAATAATGTAAATGCCATCAGGCAAGTCAATCGCCAGTTTGCCTTTCTGACTTTGCATGACCTTAACAAGTTGTCCTCTCACACTATAGATTTGAATCAGGGTGCCGGACTGACTGCATTCAACGATGATCTGTCCATTCGCAGCATAAACACGGATCTGCTCCTGGATTGTATTGACTATTGTAGTGAAGTTTTGTTCCGTTATAGTGGTAAAATATGACCAATATGGTGCAGACTGGTAAGAACTTGTTGAACCTGTCGGGATGATGAGCTGGCAAGTGGTAAAGTCCACATCTTCAAATGTGTGCATGCCGATTGAAGGTGCTGTAGGACGGGCCGATTGAATCTTTGTAAGGCCAATACATCCGAAAAAACAGTAATCGGGGATTACACCGATATTGGCAGGCAGATATAATTCCGTTAATCCGTAGCATCCGTAGAAAGCTTCTTCTCCGAGGGTGTTTACTGTCTCCGGAATAATGAGCGCACCCGACAACGCGGCACAATCGGTGAAAGCGCTGCTCCCGATTGACGTGACGGAGGAGGGAATAGTTAATGTTCCCGTCAGCCCGGTGCATTCGTAAAAGGTATAATCGTTGATCGTTGTCAAAGCATTTGATATTGTAATAGAGCCTTTAAATCCGGTGCAGTTGGCAAAAGCTCCTTCTCCCAGGTTGGTGACTGTATTGGGGATAATCAGATTTCCGGTGAGGTGGTTGCAGTAATAAAAGGCATAGTTACCAATAGTTGTAACGGAAGCGGGAATCGTCAGACTTCCAATTAAACCGTACCCATAGGCAAATGCGTAGTCAGCAATTGTAGTAACTGTACCGGGAATCGCACACGAACCGGATTTTCCGGTTGGATATTGAAGTAAAGTAGTAAAGTCTTTATTATACAACAGATTATTGTAAGAGGAATAAGTGGGGTTATCACCAGCTACGGAAAACGATGTAATAGAGCTTCCCGCAAAGGCTGCTGTTCCGATAGAGGTGACGGACGCCGGGATAGTCAGAATGCCCGTAAGCCCCGAACATCTGCTGAAAGCAAAAGCTCCGATGGTATTAACTGATGTGGGAATAGTGAGGGTTCCTGTCAGTCGGTAACAGTTTAAGAATGCGCTATCCTTTATCGTAATTATCGAAGTGGGCAATGTCAATCCGGATGAAAGACCAGTACAGTTCATAAATGCTTTAATCCCAATGGTGGTAACAGACGAAGGAATGGTCAATATCCCGGTTATTCCGGAGCAACCATAAAAAGCTGCATCTCCCACAGACGTGACTGTAGAGGGAATAGTATAATTGGCTGTTGTTTTGCCATACGGACAGAGAAGCAATGTGGTTTGGAGCTTATTGAAAAGTATCCCATCAATAACAGAGAAGCTACTGTTTCCACTACCAACGGAGAAGGCCGTTAAGGCAGTATTCGTAAATGCTGCTTTTCCGATAGAAGTCACAGGATCGGGAATGGAAAGTGTTCCGGCAAGCTTTATACAGTTATAGAAAACTGAATCACCAATTGACGTTATGGAAGTGGGCAAAGTTATCGAGGTCAACAAACTTTTGGTGTTGAATGATGATACCGGCATTTCATTGGCTGCATAAGTTGCAGTACTGCGGACGCTGGTACCGCCGGTACCGGAATAAGCAGCGATAGTTACCCCCGATAGATTCAAATTGGCGAGCTGTGAAATATTGTCCCGCATAAATTTGAAATCCCGGGCATCAATTGTACCGGTTACGGTGAGATCTGTGACTGTCGTCCTTTCTGTAGAAGTGAGTAAGGTACTCAACGTGCCTGCGGATGCAACATTGACGGATTTGGATACAGCACCTGATATTACAGATGTTATGCAGGCAAGACTCAGGGTAAGTATTATTCGTTTCATAGCCTGTTATTTATTAGCTGTCAGATTTTACCGGCCGGATCAGTTCTTTACAATTTTACGGGTTACAGATAATTCTCCAACATTTAGTTGTACGATATAAATTCCATTTGCCAGCTCAGAGATGGAAATAGATTCGTCTCCTGAGATATTTTTAGCAATCAGCTGTTTCCCTGCTGTATTATAGATTCGGAGGATTGCCGGACCGTTAATGCCTTCTGTCCGGATTCTGTCGCCTGATGTGTAGATTTGAGGTTTATCAATCACAGCATCTGATTTCCCTGTAGGAATTAATTCTACAATGGAGGAAAACTCTTTCCACTGATAAGCATTGGCATAAGCGCTTTTTGCATTTTGGGGGACATATAAAATACAAGTAGGGTCAATTCCATAAAAAACAGAGTAGGTACTACTCAGGTCAATGGGGACTGAGCGGGATACATAAAATGAGGTTAGGTTACTGCAATTGAAAAATGCATTTTCTCCGATAACTCCTACCGATAGAGGAACAGAGAATGTTGTCAGACCGGTGCAGTTATAGAACGCATATGGTCCGATAGTGGTAACAGATGATGGGATATCGATTGAGGTCAGGTTCTTACATTTGTAGAATAGACTGCTGCTTATCGAGGTCAATGTAGCTGGAAGTGATACCGAAGCCAGATTTATACATTCGGTAAATGCATTATTACCAATAGAGGTCACTGATGAGGGTATCGTAATAGACAGAAGTGTATCGCAGTGGGCAAATGCGTAGCTGCCGATAGTTGTTACCGAGTTGGGTATATCTATTGAGGTTATGCTTTTGCAGTAGTTGAATGCGTTTTCCCCAATCGTGATCACAGAGGTTGGGATGGTAACTGACGTCAGACTGTCGCAAAAGGCAAAGGCATAGTTCCCGATGCTGGTCACTGTAGCCGGAGGGGTGTAGTGTCCACGAAGAGAGGACGGGCATTGTAATAAGGTAGTCTGAGTCTTATTAAAAAGTACACCTCCATTGCTGGAATAATAGAGGTTGGCCGGATCTACAATAAACAGAGCCCCACATCCGAAAAAAGCACCGTCCCCGATAGAGGTTACCGACGCCGGGATATTTATTGAAGACAGGCTTTTACAGCTGGAGAATGCAGAAGCGCCGATCGTTTTTAGTACTGTAGATCCGGTAATGGAGGATAGGTTATAGCAATCAGAAAATGCCTTATCTCCGATGATTGTAACCGATGAGGTCCCTGTTACGGAGATTAAATTACTGCAGTTCATAAATGCTTCTGCATTTATCCTGTTTACCTGGGTATTTACAATGACGGAGGTTAATGAATTGCTGCTGTATAAGGCATAATCCGGAATGGCTTTAGATGGATAGAAAACGGATAAACCAGACCAGTTATCAGTTCCGTCAGTACCTGTATAGGATGCAATATTCGCTTCGCTGATATCCAGTACTGACAATGAAGACATTTCATCACGCATGTACCTGAAATCGCGTGCATCTATGGAACCTTTGATTGTAAGATTTGTAACTGTGACTCTCTCTGTAGAGGTGAGTAGGGTATCTAACCCTCCCGGTGTTGCATTGACGGTTTTGTAAACCTGTCCGATAGCAATGGATGCTATAAAAATAAATCCAAGGGTAAAAATAAGCTTCTTCATGACCAACAAGTTCAGTTTAGGTTAAATACAGCGAATCCTGTAAAATAATATCCTGCAAGGATATGAGATGGTTATTAGTCGGTAAAGCAGATTAACAACTAATCATGTGACGAAGCATAACAATGTGAAAACCTTATCAGTAAGTATAGATGATTATAAAATCATCTTCAGGTATATAACAAACTGAAGGTAACAAGAGCTGCCTTCGGAATGGATTTTTAGCATTTATAAAGATTTATCGGATAGCTGGTCTGTTTATCAGATAAACGACTGCTAAACAAAGGATAAAGATTGATTGTATTAATAGCTCTATAACGGTTTGTGTGGCAAGGTATCTATTGAGTCCTTTTTAGGGAAAGAATTTACCTAAAGGATTTCGTGGGATAATTTAGGATAAACTCTATCTAAATGATTTTAGCCACGAATGCACGAATTAAACACACCATATAACCTTTTGTTAATCAGGTGAACTGAAAATCGTAGTTTCACGAATCTTTTTTCATTACTGAAAAAAGAAAAGACACATTACATATTCGTGGATTCGTGGCTAGATAAGTATGATTGTTTAAACCTTTAATATATCACCCACACAAAACGTTATAGAGCCGTATTAATCTTATCTCGTGAAGTCTTATCCTCTTTAATTTCGGGTATCTATTTCAGTTTGATTGGTTTGGTGACAATTAATTTCCCGTCCGGCGTCATCTTGGTATCGTCCATATCTTCTTCAAAGGCTTGGTTGCCGGAAGCCCCTCCATTCAGGTGATATCTGACGGTGGTATTGTCCCATTGGGTCTGGTCCAGATTAGATAAATCAATTGTCGAAACAATGAGCAAATAATCATCCTTTAGCTCTGAAGCTTTGCCGAGTACAAATTCTTTTATCTCGCCCAGATCATCGGTCGGATTGGAATGCGCAATTGCAACCTCTTTTTCTCCGGCATTGGCTTTGTAAACGACCGTATGCGCAACGCCCTGGGTTTTGACTTTGACTCCTAGGGTAATGGGATGGTCGTTTTCACCGGTGGTGTACGTTCTTTTCATTTTGTATATCGTTTAAAGTTAAAGTAGCGTGACTTTGAATTGCGAATTTTATATTTTGGTGCTCTACCCCGACGTAACCTGAAGCGGTAGAGCCGCGTAATATTTGTATCAGGGCTTCTGTATTACTTCTGTTTAATCCTTTTCATATGTCATTAATTATTTCTGTTTTGGCTACATATGGTGCCGATAACTATCGGCATCGCATGTAATGTCATGCTCCTTTATGAACATTTGATCTTGCTCGTTTCATCGGAATAAACCGGGATACTTTTTTCTTGTACTCCAGATATTCATCGCCGAAATCATCCAGCAGCCTTTTTTCTTCGGAAAACTTAATCATATAGCTCATGAAGGTAAAAAAGGCCAAAACCGTCAGCAGGCAGATCAATGAATTCTGTAGAATACCCACCCCGAAATAGAGCGTAAATGCTCCAAACATCATCGGATTGCGACTATAACGATAAGGTCCGGTCGTCACCAGCTTTTTGGTTTTGGGACTGATGGAGATATTAAATGCCTGAGCAGGCCCGCCTTTTCCCACATTAAAGAGAAAGATATTAGACCAGATTGCAAAGACGGCCCCGACAACCAGGAACGGAGTTGCGATGATCCAGCGTATGGCTTGCGATTCTATCAGGCTGATGTGTGTAACGGAATGATCCCATGCGCCCAGATTAACCAGACCCATGGGTATCAGGATTCCAAACATCGTTAAGCCTAATGTGTATCCAAGGATATGTCTGATAAGATTTGACATCATTTATGCCGTTCTGATCAATTGTCCCATTTTGATAATGCCATTTCTGATTCTGTTCAGATGGCGTAATACATCCACCGTTGTTCCGTATTTTTCGGCGATAGAGTGGAGAGTGTCTCCCAGTTGCACCTTGTGGTAAGCAATACCTTCCACTTTAGCCAGTTCTTCGCCTCTCTTCCGTTTTTTTGTATCGGCATAGAAAACATAGGTATCCATGTGTGTCACTTTATTCTCAAAGTCGATAATCTCAGCCGGATTGATTGCGACACCCAGGAAACGGGTTTCGAAGTGAAGGTGCGGACCGGTAGAATGTCCTGTATTTCCTCCCAATCCGATCACTTCACCGGCTTTGACGTATTGTCCCACTTTGACGATCTGGCGGGAGAGGTGTCCGTAAACGGTTTCCAATCCGTTGTTGTGGCGGATTACAATGACTTGTCCGTAACCGCCCGACTGATAGGCTACAACACGTACTTTTCCGGAAAAAGCAGCGTGAATAGGTTCTCCAACGGTTACTTTCAGATCGGTTCCATAGTGAAAGCGATGCATACTCGGGCGAAATCCGTAGTTGGAAGTTACTGCTCCCATGCAGGGCATGCTGAATGCAGACAAATCTATCGCAACAGATTCGGGAAGATTGTTCATCTCCTTATAAGGATTGACTGCGTTGGTATTCCAGTCGTTGTTGTACAATCCCAGTGCCGGATAGAGGTCTTCCTCATTTTCAGTCGCAATACTCGGTCGAAAGGCGGAGATTGAATCAATCCTTTGCTTTATCCGATTGATCTTAACAGCATCGGCAAGCATTCCATTTCCTGCATAAGGCGACTGTTTGGCATGATGTGCATGGGTACGATGTATAAGGGTGCGTCCCGCAAATTTACGAGAGTGGCGGTGTTTCGTCTTAGCATGAACATTCAGGTGCATAAAAAGGGAACCGACTGACATAAATACATATAATACAGTCCTTTTCATGGCGGTTGCTATTTTAAGAGCCTGTTTAAATTTTATTGCTCGACTTTTTTAGGGCTATTTCGGAGTAGATTTTTTGCTTTTATCCCGCTGATTTAGCGGGATAAATCAAGGGGGAAAAGTGAAAAATATGCCCGAAAGAGGCTAAAAAAGGAGCAAAGAAAGGAGACTCTTCTCCATAATGAAATTGTTTAGGTAAAATTTAAACAGGCTCTAAGTTGCAGCGGATAATGACATTATACTGCTGTTTTCGGAATTCTTTCTATGTATATCTTGTTGTTCCTATCGGAACGGGAACCAATGCCCTCCCTGACGATAAGCAGAATCGCTTTTGCAGATAGTGTTTAGGTTAAAAGGGTACTTTCTTATAAAACAAGTGCCTTAGATGGTTGGTTTTGGTTGGTGCGTTAAGGATGGTAAAGAGGGCGTTTTCTAAAGGCAGCGCTCAGCATTACAAATCGAGGGTGTCTGTGTATTGTGTACTTTCCATTAACTTTGTTCGTCTAATTATCACTGGAAACTATGCATAATACTGGAAAAGTTCTGATTTTATTGGGTTTAATCGCTGTGATAGCAGGAATCGTAGTCTATTTCTGGGGAGATAAGTTCTCCTGGCTGGGCCATTTGCCCGGCGACATTTGTATTGAAAAGGAGAACTTCAGGTTTTATTTCCCAATAACCACGATGATTATAGTCAGTGTGGTGTTGTCAATAATCGTCCGGATAATTCAGAAGCTATTTTAACCGGGATAGTTTTCAAATAGTCAATAATAGCCCCAGGTAGGAGGTAAAGAAACCTCCGTTCACCAGACTGTGTCCTGCCGAGAAAATCAGATGTACTTTGGGGCTCGCATTGATTGACCCTCCGAGATTAAACGCTGTGACAGGTTTCACACCAATCGCATCCGATGAATGATAGTAGAGCTCGCCACCCAGCATCAGGGTGGGAGAGAAGTCGTATTGTACCTCCCAGCCCGAGAAGATATAGTTGCGGTTGCCTTCTCCCGGATTGATCCAGTATCCCATACCTCCGTATGTGGTTAATTTGCCCCACGACTTTTGCGCCCAGACCGGGATGAAGATTTTGGCTTTTCCATTGCTGAATGTCTCATTTTTTATCGTGGGTACTTCAATGATTGGAAAGATTCCACCCTGTGGACGTGAATCGGTTTCTTGCAGGAAACGGAATTTGACTCCCACTTCGGTCTCTGTATATCCGAAAGAGGCTTTCTGATGCGGTACGGTCGTGTAATTCACCGGCATCAGCAAATGTATCTGCACATCAGGTACCAGACCATAATTCACTTCAAAATGCGGTGATGTTCCCGACCAGACTCCTTGTTGGTAGTTGTTTACTGTCGAAACATAATATTCCCAATGTTTGTATTCAACCGGCTCCGGATCATCGGTATTGAAGGGCGGCCCGGCGTAGCTTTTTTGTGCACACAATAGAGCAATCAGGCAGGTTAATATCAGCAGTTTTCGCATAACGTTATTTGTCTTTCATTCAGAACTTTGGTTCTACAAATAACATCTCTGTTCAACTCCTTGTTTTATGTGCTGGAATAATATTTGTATAGTTTGAAAATTGAACTGGCAGTACTCCAGTTTTTACCTCACTCTTTGTAGCTACTGTTTATGATTATTTACTTTACAGAAGTGGCTCTGATTTCCCAAAATTAGTGGGTTGTAATCCCGATAGGATAGCTGATGCGACGGGGACGATTCTCATCATCAAGTGCAGCAAATACAAATGCACCTTCCACCGCTTTTTCGCGTTTCTCGCCATACATCTCTTCCATGTAGATTTCCACCTGTACGGTCAGTTTGACCGGACCTGCCTTCTCCACACGTCCCACTACCTCGACGAAAGAGCCCGGGGAGATTGTTTTCAGGAAACGGATATTTTCCGTGTTAACGGTAAACATACGTTGTCGGGTAAAGCGCGTGGCGGTAATATAGGCCACCTCGTCCATCCACTGCATGGCCTGTCCGCCAAAGAGCGTTTCGTTAGCATTTAACGTGCTGGGGAATATGGCCTTAAACTGGCGGGTTTCGCTGGATTCTATTCGTTGTTTCATTTGTCTGACGGATTAATTCTGTGGCAAAAGTAGTGATTAAATGAACATATGTTCATAATAACTGCTATATTTGCAGCCCAGAAATCAATTACAGATGGCAAGAACGCCCCAGAAACGTAAGATAACAGCTCCTCCTACCATGGAGGGTTTCAAGCCGTTTGGCATACCGATGAGTACGCTCGAACCGGTCATTCTGCTCTTTGAAGAGTACGAGGCAATTCGCCTGTGTGACTACGATGGGCTGACACAGGATCAGGCAGCTGAACGGATGACTGTATCGAGGCCTACCTTTACGCGCATCTATGAAAAGGCGCGCCGGACCATTGCTCAGGCCTTTGTGGAAGGCAAAGCCATTTTTATCGAAGGGGGCAATTATCATACAGACGAGCACTGGTACCGTTGCGAATCCTGCAAAAAACTGCTCATTGAGCAAGAGGAAACCGAACAATGCGGCTATTGCCAGTCAGCCGAACTCCGAAAACTGAACTCAAATGGATAAATGTAAAGAAGAGGGGCTCTATAACGGTTTCTGCATCTGCGTGTATTGCGGAACCCGGCAACCTCACCTCAAAGGCGTTCCCTGCCGTGAAACCGCTTGTCCAAACTGCGGCAAGTTCATGATGCGCGAAAATGGATATCATCATCAATTATACATATTAAAAAAAGGAGACAAAGATCATGAAAGTAGCGATCCCGACACGGGGTACTGTGGTTGACGACCACTTCGGCCATTGCGAGAAGTACACCATTTATACCATTGGTGCGGACAACCATATCGAAAGCACCGAAACACTTCCATCGCCTCAGGGCTGTGGTTGTAAATCAAACATCGCTGCGGAATTGAGAGAGAAAGGCGTAAAAGTGATGCTGGCCGGTAATATGGGCGAAGGTGCGATGAAGAATCTGGTTTTGCGCCAAATCGAAGTCATCAGAGGCTGTAAAGGCGAGGTAGATGAATTAATTGCGGCTTATTTGCAGGGAAGAATCAACGATTCGGGTGTGGGTTGTGATCATCATCACGATCACGGCGCCGATCATGTGTGCTCGAAATGAAGACATACGATTCAAGTCTATATTCCAAAATAAATAGGAGGATATCTAAACTATCCCCCTTATTCTTAAAGTCATAATTAGCAATCTGTGTCAACAAAAATAGCGGTATTATGGACAGCATTTATATGATCATCCCGCTTGGCTTTCTGATCGGTACCGTTGGCACCCTAATCGGTGCTGGCGGTGGGTTTATATTGGTTCCCATCCTGATCCTATTGCATCCGGAACTCAGCACCGAAACCATCACTGCAATATCGATGGCAGTGGTTGCCTGTAACGCTCTGTCAGGTTCAGTAGCCTATATGTCTTCCAAAAGAGTTGATTACAAGGCAGGCTTTGCATTTGCCCTGGCAACGGTGCCTGGTTCAATACTTGGTGTGTTTACCACCAGACTCATTCCGCGAACTACTTTTGATATTCTTTTTGGCATCTTGTTGCTCGGTTTAGCGCTTTTTCTTTTCCTAAAGGGAGGCATGAAGATGGCGGTCACGAAACCCGCTTCCTCGCATAAAGGGTGGGTGCAGCAACATCTTGTCGATAAGTGGAATGAATCCTATGATTATGCTTACGATATGTTTAAAGGAGCATTTCTAAGCCTTTTTGTGGGGTATTTCTCTCCATTGCTGGGGATTGGCGGTGGGATTATTCATGTGCCGGCTCTGGTGGAGTGGTTGCGTTTCCCCGTACACATTGCCACGGCTACTTCGCATTTTATCCTTGCCATCATGGCCACGGTGAGTGTGATTGTTCACATTTACAACGGAACCTACAATGATCCCCTGATTCTGAAAATGGTCATAGGGCTGGTGGTTGGCGTGATACCGGGGGCGCAACTGGGCGCTTACTTATCCCGGAAGATTCACGGCAGGATGATTATCAAGGCATTGGCGCTTTCCCTTATCGTTGTGAGCATCCGGATTTTATTGTCAGGTATGATCTGACGTCTTCCTAAAGCATTTATTCCTGTACGAAAGTCGAAATAATTGATGCCATCCTTTCTTATCGTCGCCCTACTTTTCTACGGTTGCTCTTACACCTCCGTCATCAGAATCGTATTAAGGGAGTGAACTGCCTCCAAAAAGATGGAGACATAACTTTTTGGAGGCAGTTCAAAAATACTCAACCGTATCAACTTTTCCTCTACTTTTTTCTATACAACAAAAGCGCTGACTCATTCTGATCCAGCGCTTTTGTTGTATTTCTATGGGTAAACATGGCTATTCCCCGATGCGCATCTCTTTCAATATCCATTCCAGGGGACAAAATCGGGTAAATGCAGATTGAAGAAGGTTGACTCCTACAAATACACCGAGCCAAACCCAGTTGGGTGAAACGGTGAGGGTGAGTGTTACGCTAAGTAGCATCATAATCCCTGCTACAGCACGGATAATTCTTTCTCTCATAATCTTTTATATTTTGCTGAATGACTCAACGGGTAAAACAAATGCATGAATGGGAAATTGAGACTGATCGTTGCAGTTACGTGATGTGATCATTTCTATGGCCGCATCGGCAGATGCCGCATCGGTAAAGCTGAAGAATACAACAGAGTCAAACTCTCCGTTTTTACTGCCAAACCAGTTGTTCAGAGCGTTGGGGTTACCATTATTGCGTTTGTAACCGGTGGTTTCCGACACACTAAAAATGGATATTCCAGCCTCTTGCAGAAGTTTCGATACTTCGTGCTTATCGTCGGTGAGCGAGGTGATGATTAAGAGTTTCATAGGGGGTAGATGTTTTTTTAATTTAAGGGGATGAGACCTGACAGGTTTTTAAAACCTGTCAGGTCTGAACTTACTTACTTTCCGGATATTTCTTCCGCATCATTTTGAAGTAAAGCAAAGGCACTACAATCAAAGTCAGCAGCGTTGAGGTAAATGTACCTCCCATCAGCGAGATAGCCAGCCCCTGGAAGATCGGGTCGAACAGGATCACAACCGCACCTAAGGCAACTGCACCGGCGGTCAGCAGGATAGGAGTGGTACGAACAGCTCCCGCTTCTATGATAGACTGTTTCAGGGAAATGCCTTCCTCCAGCCTGATATTGATAAAGTCAATGAGCAAGACCGAGTTTCTCACCATCACACCCGCTAAGGCAATAAAGCCAATCATGGAGGTGGCGCTGAAGAAGGATCCCATGATCCAGTGACCAATCACGATACCGATCAACGAGAGCGGAATGGCAGCCAGCATTACGATAGGTACCATGAAATTCTGGAACCAGCCGACAATCAGCATATAGATGATGATAATCACAATCAGGAAGGCGATGCCCAGGTCACGGAATACCTCGTAGGTAATCTGCCATTCACCGTCCCATTTCAGGGTATAGTTGTCTTCGAGTTCTGGCTGTTTACTGTATTCTTCGTTAAGCTTATAGCCGGCAGGAACTTTCACCTCTTTGAGTTTATCCGAAATCTTAGTCATAGCGTAGAACGGACTTTCCAGTTTACCCGCCATATCGGCCACCACGTACACCACACGCTTCTGATCTTTACGGAAGATGCTTTTTTGAGATACATCTTTCTTGATAGTGATTAAATCGCTTACCGGTACAGCCATGCCCTGACGGTTGATAATTTTCAGATTGCTCAGGTCGTTGAGTCCGGCTTTGTCGGCATCACTCAGTTGCAGTAGGATATTCACCGGCTGGAAGCTGTTGGTACGGTGCAACACTCCTGTGGGCATGCCCGACATGGCGCCTCTTACGGTAGCCACTACCTGTGCAGGAGCAATACCCATTTTCATTGCTTTCTCTTTATCCACGTCGAAGTTCAGTTCCGGTTGGTCAGCTTCCACCATCCAGTCTACATCGACAACGTCTTCCGTATTGGCTACGATGTGTTTCACCTGGTCGGCGATTTTCATCTGCTCGTTGTAGTCCGGACCGTAAATTTCAGCCACCACAGTGGACATCACCGGAGGGCCGGGAGGAACCTCCACCACTTTTACATTAGCATTGTATTTCTTCGCAATGGCCTGAATGGCAGGTCGCATTCCCTTTGCAATCTCGTGGCTCTGAGCTTTACGTTCTTTTTTATCCACCAGATTTACCTGGATATCAGCCACATTCTCGCCGCGGCGCATGTCATAGTGACGAACCAGACCGTTGAAGCTGATTGGAGCAGAAGTACCCACATAACCCTGATAGTTGGTGACCAACGGCTGTTTGGCGATGTATTCCGAGATCTCCTGCGTGATGGCAGCGGTGCGTTCGAGCGTAGTTCCTTCAGGCATATCAATCACCACCTGAAATTCATTCTTATTGTCAAACGGCAACATCTTCACCGGAACCGATTTGGTATAAAATAATGTCAAAGAGCCTAAAAGTATTGCTACAGTCACGAGCATGAATGTCCAGCGCTTTTTGCGGTTTTCGAGCAGCGGAACGATGGTCTTGTAGTACAGACGGTAGATTTTGCTGTCCTCCATCTTATGCTCTTTGTGTTCCTTGCCGGCTTTCTCTTTTTCCCTCAGGAAAATGTAACCCAGATAAGGAGTCAGGGTCAATGCAATAATGAGCGAAATCAGCATCGCAATAGATGCTCCAATCGGCATCGGACTCATGTAGGGTCCCATCAATCCGGACACGAACGCCATCGGCAATACTGCCGCGATTACAGTAAATGTCGCCAGAATGGTTGGATTTCCTACCTCGTTGATGGCGAAGATGGCAGCCTGATGGAACGGCAGACGTTTCATCTTGAAGTGGCGGTGCATATTCTCGGCAATGATGATGGAGTCGTCCACCACAATCCCCGTTACAAACACGAGGGCAAAGAGCGTAATCCGGTTGAGCGTATAATCAAGGAAATAGTAGGCAAAAAGTGTCATGGCAAAGGTGACCGGAACCGACAGGAAGACCACTAATCCACCGCGCCAGCCCATCGCCAGCATCACAAACAAGGTAACTACGATAATAGCGATGAACAGGTGCATCAGCAGTTCGGATACTTTTTCAGAAGCCGACTCCCCGTAGTTACGGGTGGTAGTCACTGTTACGTCATTCGGAATCAGGTCTTTCTTCAGGTGATCCACCTTACTCAGAATTTGCTCGGAGAGGTGCATCGCATCGGCTCCTTTTTTCTTGGCAATAGCCAATGTTACGGCAGGGTATTCGCCTTTGTGCTTCAGTTGGTCTGCCTTACTGGCCGCTCCGTAACCGAAAGTCACGTACTGGCGGGGAGTTTCTGCTCCGTCTTCCACTTTAGCGACCTGACGGAGATAAACGGGCTGGTTGCCGTTAGAACCCACAATCAGATTGGCCACATCATCGGCGCTGCTCAGGAAGTTGCCGGTCTCCACAGAGAATGCGGTGTCGGCTTTCAGCAGATTGCCGGAGGTCATTTGTGCGTTACTGCCCTGGATTTGTTGGCTGATAGAGAGGAAATCGACATGATTTTCGGCCATTTTATCTTTATCCAAAACAACTTTCACCTGACGGCTGCGACCTCCGAGGATAGTCACGTTGGCAACGTTGGGAATCTTCTTGATTTCGGTGGTCACCACTTCTGCTAGTTGGGTCAGGGCATAATCACTGCTTTTTTCGCTCCAAAGGGTGAGGCTCAATGCAGGTACGTCATCGATGGCACGGGTTTTCACCAAAGGCATGGTTACGCCTTGCGGGAATTTATCCATGTTCTTCATGATCTCGTTGTAGAGCTTCACGAGGGAACGTTCGATGTCTTGTCCCACGTAAAACTGCACCGAAACCATTGCCTGGCCTTTCATCGAGGTGGAGTAAACGTGCTCCACGCCTTTGATATTGGAGACCACTTTTTCCAGTGGTGCGGATATGGTCGATTCCACCTCCTGCGGTGATGCACCGGGGAAACCGATCATGATGTCGGCCATTGGCACATCGATTTGGGGTTCTTCCTCACGCGGTATCAGGTATGTACTGTAAGCCCCTATCAGCAGGAAGGCTATCATCAACAGTACAGTCAGTTTTGACTTTAAAAATGCGTTGGCTATTTTGCCGGATAATCCTTCTTTCATAGTTGAGAATGTTGTTTTTAATTGGCCGAAAACCATTTGTATCATCAGCACAGGGCAACGCCCTGTGTAAAATGTTTTCGAAGAATTTGCACCCTGTATGGGCAATCTGTTTTTATTTTGCCCTTTCAGGGCGCAGGTTGTCGGGGGATTCTTTTCCTGGGGCGATACCCCGGGCTGATGTTATTTCAGACTTTCAGCCTGTTAGTTTTTCGCAACGACCGTTACTCCGTTATACAATTTTCCGTCCGCTTGTAGCACGAACCGCTCATTCGCATTCAGTCCCGAAAGAACCTCCACCTGATCACCTGAAACTTTGCCCAAACGCACCCAACGGAGCGAGGCTTTGTTTTTGTCCGAAACCACATAAAGGCCGGTCAACTGGTCGCGATTGACGATGCTGGCTACCGGAACCTGAATGCTGCCCGATTGTGAAGAACCTGTTGATTTACCGGCTACAGTGGCGTTGGCATACATGCCGGAGAGTAACTCTTTCTGCTGGTTGGCCGGGATAGTGATTTTTACCACGTATTGACCACCGGTAGCTTGGGAGGAAGGGCTTAGCTCTGTTATCTTTCCCTGGAAGCTTTTGCCGGTCGATTTGATGTCCACCTGTGCTACCTCTCCCACATTTATTTGATTGATATCACTCTCCGAAACCGTTGCACTGAGGCGAAGCAATCCGTTCTGTTCCAGAATTAACAACGGCATTCCGGGATTTGCCATGCTACCTTCGTCGGCCAGCTTTTGGGTAATGACACCGGAGAAAGGAGCCGTGATGTTAGTGTAGCTCAGCATGGCATTGACCTCCTTCAATCCCTGGCGGGCCGCTTCGAGGTTCGATTTGGCTGCGGTGTATTGCAGGGTGACGTTTTCCAGCTCTTTGTCTGATGCGCTTTGCTGTTTGTGCAACGTCTGGAAGCGGTTGTAGTCCTTGGCAGCATTCTTATAGGCTGCTTCTGCGGCGGCAATCATCGCCACGGCCTGTGCCTTTTTCGCCTGAATGTCTTTGCTGCTGATGGTGGCGAGCAAAGCGCCTTTCTGTACGCGATCGCCTACTTTTACCCTGATGGAGGAGATGTAGCCCATCACGCGGGTACTGATGTTGGCGGTATTTTCTGATTCGAGCTTTCCGCTTAGGAGGATGCCGGAACCACTGTTGCCGGATGGGGTTGCAATTACTACCGGAACGGGCTTGGTGTCGTCGGTTACGGCTTCGTTTTTTTCTTTGGATGAACAGCTCGTCATACCTATGACGACTGTCAGTAAGGCTGTGGATATGAGTGATTTCATAAATGTTATAAATAAGTCCCCTAAATTCCCCGACGGGAAACTTGCAGGAGTGCGGTTGTTGAATCGTTATATTTATTGATTATTCGAAGTATTCATTTTCAAATCCTCAAATTTGCTAATCTGCAGATTATCTGGCTCCGAGAAACACCAGATAAGCCAGTGTCAGGTTATTTCCGTAAATGGCTTGAGCTAGCGAAAGCTTCTGTTGCAGCAGTTGTGAGTGCGCCATCAGCAGATCGGTAGTGGAGACTAATCCCTCGTTGTAGCGATCCTGCAGGATACGGAGTGACTCTTCTGCCTGTCCTACCGATACGTTTTGGCGGTTGATCTCTGCCAGAAGATCCATGCGGTCGCGGTGAGCCTTGTTGAGTTCGAGCTGGCTCTGGTCGGTCTGCTGACGAAGCTGTGTGTTGACTTTTTCGAGTTCCGCTTTGCTGGAGTTTATCTTGTGATAATTGTTGAGACCGTTGAAGATGGTCCACGAAACTTTCAATCCCACCAGATAGGAGTTGGCATTGAAACGATCCATCTTGTAGTCGTTAAGCTGGTAGCTACCGAATGCATTCAACTTCGGATAGCAGCTCAACTGTGCCGCTTTGACCATCATCGAAGAGGCTTCGGAGGCCTTTTTCAGAGCCATCAGGTCGGAACGGGCGGGGGAGACTTCGGTGGCTACGGATGCTGTTTCGGATTCCAGTTGCAGCGAATCCACGTTATAGATTACGCTTGCCGGTTCGCCCATCGTAAGTGCCAAAGTTTCCGAAGCGCTGCTGACATTGCTTTTCGCTTTGGTCAAGTAGCTTTCGACGGTCGCCACATTTACCTGCACATTGAGCAGATCGGATTTCTTGATCAATCCCTGCTCGAAGTAACGGCGGGTATTGGCTTCGATGCGTTTGGCGTTTTGTAACGACTCTTCCAGTACCGAAACCGAACGGTTGGCCAGTTGCAGTGTGAGGTACGCTTTCGTTACATCAAATTGCACATATTCTTGCGAACGTTTGTGTTTGTATTCGTAAAGCTCCTTTTGCTTGCGGGCTGCAGCACGCTGGAAGTAGGTGTCCACGTTGATGAGCGGTTGCTTTACCTCCACCTTCGCGCTGAAGTCTTTGCTGTTGCTTGGATTGTTGAGGCGTGTCGGGTCGAAGTCGGCCATCGTTACATTCTCCTGTTGTAGCTTAAATCCGAATGCGTTCAGTGGATTGTTTGTCGCCATCGCTGTGTAACCCAGCTCCACGTGCGGAAGCAGGATAGCATCCGTCTGGCGGTAGTTTGATTTGGCGATTTGGGCTTCGAGGCCCGATACTTTGAGCGATGCGTTGTTGTCCATCGCGGTGGAGACGGCCTCCTTCAGCAGAAGGTGTTTTCCTGCGGGGGCTTGTGCCGCTATTTTTCCTGCGGGGAGGATAACACTTGTCAGTAAGGCTATTCCGAGGAGGCGGCTTTTGAGTGTAGTAACTGCCATATTGTTTTTGATTTTTGTTTCTTGCTGCAAAGGTAGAGCAGGCAAAAATCGTGGTCAGCTACTTTTGTTACATAAGGGGGATTTTGATATTTCGTGGTTATTTTCAACCTTTGTGATAGTATTAATAAACTGACTATGTTACATAAAGACAGCCTGTTTAGGAACTTAACCCAGAACTATAAGAGTATAATGTGGATTTGTATCATTCTTTTGATTATTCTCTTTTTTACAGACAATTTCTTTTTTACAGATAAGCAAAAGGTAAAAAACGATGCTTATTTGATTAGAAATGAAAGTACTGCAGTAAAAATAGCCGAGGCTATTTTATTTGAGCACTATGGGAAAATGAAGATAAATTTGGAGAAGCCATTTTCTATTAGTCTTAAAAGTGATAGTTTATGGTATATAGAAGGGACTTCATATACAACTGGATTTGCAAGTGGTGGTGTATTTCACATTACGTTATCTGCAAGAAACGGAAGAGTAGTTGATATGTATCATGACAAATGATATTCCATATTTAACGGAACATTCACAACGTAAAAGCATCATCTTATGGATATTGACAAAACTCAGTTGGTAAAAGAGTTTGGGCTAAGTGTTTCGAGGTTGGCTCATCGCATGATACATAATCAGGAGTTGGCCAAAGAAGCTGCGCAGGAAGTCTGGGTTGAGATTATCAGAAGCATCGGTTCATTTCAGGGAAACTCAGAGATTTCGACCTGGATTTATTCCGTGGCTAAAAGGACGATATTGAGGTATGCCGAGGCGGAAAGGACCTACACAACGATGGAAATCAATAACCATTTTGAGCTTGAACCGATTGATTGCGACGGAGCAGAGGGTGAAAAGAGGCAATGGGTGAAGGAAAAATGCGATTATTGCCTGACCGCATTTTGCCATTGTCTGAATAACGATGCCCGGTTGATATTCTTGTTTCGGGAGATAGCAGGCTTGCACTATGAGCAAATCGGTCATATTATGAATCTGAAGGAAGAAAATATCAGGCAGATTTTGACCCGTTCACGCGAAAAAGTCAGGCATTTCATGAATAACAATTGCGTGATTTACAATCCTCAGGGCAATTGTAAATGCAGGATTCGGAAACATGTCATGGCCGTAGATCTGGATAAAGAATACAATAACTTATCGAAGGCTGCTGAACTGGTCGCTTTTTATCAGAAATTCGATAAAGAACTTCCTCAAAAAAATTATTGGGAAAAAATAATATCCGAAGTTGTCACAGAATGATGTTTTTCTCCACTAAAGAGGTGTATATCTTTAAAGTGAAAAAAATGGACTACAAAAATCTGACTGCTCCTTGTGGGAGAGATTGTTTCAACTGCTACTTTTATCTGGCATCGAAGGATGTGAAGTACAAATCAGCCCTGGCTGCAAAGCTTGGACTGGAACCTGATAAAGTGGCTTGCCCCGGATGCCGTAACATCAAAGGTGATTGCCAGGTGCTCAGGAATTATGGCTTTTCCGGTAATTGCAAAATCTATCGGTGTGTGACGGAGAAGAAGGTAGAATTTTGCAGTGATTGCACTGATTTTCCGTGCGATTTACTTCATCCTTTAGCGCATGGAGCCGAGCGGTTTCCGCACAATCTGAAAGTATATAACCTTTGCATGATCAGGAAGATGGGATTAGAAAACTGGGCCATTCATCAGGCAAAACCCTCTTTTGACCGCTATTACAATGATAAGCTGGATACCTGTTTGTGATTAAAGGTTAATTTCTTTTCCGCAAAAATTTGCGCTCCCCGTAATCCCTATCATCCTTAATCCACATTTCCATAAACAAAAAACCGTCCGCAACCTCGTGGAAAACCCAGCACCTAGCGGACGGTCGTCTACAGCCTCCTATAAATCCGAAACAGATTTGCCCCATCACCAGATGGGGCAGATTTCTTCTTAAACGGCATGGAACACTGCTATCAAACATAAATAATTGAAGCCTTTAGGCCTTTGTTGTAAAGAGAATGCATTTATCTTTGTATTTAGAATCAAACCAAATAATACCAAGGAATAATGAATGCTGTTCTAACTCCTTCTATTCGATTTGCGAAATTTATTACCAGGGATAACGATGCGAGTGTAATTATTGCAAATGTCAGATTTATCACGAATAGGAAACATCCTAAATTTGGAATGTGTCACATCTTTACGGATGATCCTGATCATACTTTATCTTCTCATCCGCTGTACGATGCATTGTATATGACTGAGGAAAGTGCCCGTAAGGTGTTGTCAGATAATGGCTTTGTAGAAGTGTGTCCTGATTTTAATGCGCACGATATTGATCACCTGAAATTAGTGAGGGATTACTTGCCTGATGAGTGGATTGAGTGTTTTAATTCCTGGTCGAAGCAACTCAGGGCAACTCCTTAATCTCAAGCAATAGAGAGACCTTTTTTACTCAGAATAACCGCTCTGCTCAGATTGGAGTAATTAGAGGGAAATATTTACGATACAAAAAACAGAAAGCCTTCCAGATCACTATTTTATGTGAAGGAAGGCTTTTCCTATCTGTGAAAATCCGTGTTGCACAGCATCCGTGTCATCCGCGTGCCAGACTTATCCCACCAATGTAATCTTATTCCGTCCCAATTTTACTATACCTTCCTCCTCCATCTGCTTGAGCAGGCGGGAGACTACCACGCGGGCAGTTCCCAATTCGTTAGCCAGAAGTTCGTGAGTAACGGTGATGGTGTTGTTATCCGTGAGGCTGCATTTAGTCTTAATCAGGGAGAGCAGTCGCTCGTCCACTTTCTTAAAGGCAAGGGAGTTGACAATCTCCAGCAGCTCTTCGAAGCGTTTGTGGTAGAGGCGGAAGATGTATTCGAGCCACTCGGGAAACTCCTTGATGAGCGGCACCATTTTACTGGCGGGGATGAAAAGTATCTCGGTATCTTCTTCGGCAATTGCCTTGATCTTGGAGGTATCATTGTACATGCCTCCGAGAAATGACATGATACAACTTTCGCCCGCTTTGATGTAGTAAAGCAGGATTTCACGTCCCTCGTCATCGGTTCGCAGCACCTTGATGTTGCCGTATGATACGATGGGGATAGCCTTGACATAGGCATTCTCGCGTTGGATCACATCACCGGCTTTGAAGACTTTGGGGATGCTGTACTCTTCCAGCCGTTTACGGATCTCGGGTGAAGTGCGGAATTCGATGATGTCGTGTAGCGCTTGCATGATTATTTCCTTTTTTTTGTAAGGTAAAGATAGCGGATTTTGAAAGACCGGTCTTCAAAATGCAAATACAAATGCACTAACCTTTGATTAGATTCCATTTGTTTTGTCTATGATAATATGATTTGTAGTCACTTTTCAATAGATTCCTATTTGCAGAATTGCAACATGTTAGATAGTCAATAATAGTCCCAGGTAGGAGGTGAAGACATTGCCGTTGATCAAGCTGTGACCCGCCGAAAAAATCAGGTGAACTTTGGTACTTGTATTGAATGACCCTCCGATATTAAATGCTATAATGGGTTTTTCACCAATCTCATCTGTCGAATGATAATAGAGTTCACCTCCCAGCATCAGAGCGGTAGAGAAGTCATATTGTATTTCCCAGCCCGAGAAGATATAATTCCGGTTACCTTCTCCCGGATTGATCCAGTATCCCATCCCTCCGTAAGTGGTTAATTTATCCCACGATTTTTGTGCCCAGACCGGGATGAAGATTTTAGGCTTCCCGTTGCTGAAGGTTTCATTTTTTATCGTTGACACTTCAATGATCGGAAAGATTCCTACCTATGGACGTGAATCGGTCTCCTGCAGGAAACGGTATTTGACACCCACTTCGGTCTCTGTATATCCGAAAGAGGCTTTCTGATGCGGTACGGTCGTGTAATTCACCGGCATCAGCAAGTGTATCTGCACATCAGGTATCAGGCCATAATTCACTTCGAAATGAGGCGATGTTCCCGACCATACTCCCTGATGGTAGTTGTTTACAGTAGAAACTTAATATTCCCAATCCTTGTATTCAACCGGCTCCGGATCATCGGTATTGAAAGGCGGACCGGCGTAGCTTTTTTGCGTACTGAGCAGGGCTAACAGGTTGGATATTATCAGTAGTTTTCGCATAGTGTTATTTGTAATTGGTTCTTGGTTCTACAAATAACAGCATTGATGGAAGAGTTGTTTTGTTTGCGTGGAAATATTGTCTTTTGGCGAACGTTAACATACAACGGATTAAAATCCGTTGCTACAATATCGGTCGCACCTACGGCGCTTTGCCGTACGGTGAAGTGCCGTAGGCACGATCGATGTTGTAGGCAAATTGGGCAATCATTCGCGGGAATATGAATTCAAATTAAGTCTTCAAAAATATATTCTTCATCGTAGTCCACCTCGTAAGTCTCCAGAAAGTCCAGATATTCCTCCCGGAAGCTCTGATGGTGATGATGTTCCTCTTGATGTTCGATATAATGATAAACCGTATCTACTTCTGATCTGCAATATGAGAATGCGCCATATCCTTCCTGCCATTCAAATCGGTAATCCAGTATGCTGCTTTCGTTGATCCATTTGGATGACTTTGCTTTGGCATTTTTCATCACATCGGACAGCGAGACGGAAGGCTTCAATCCAAACAGACAATGTACATGATCCTCCACACCGTTGACAATAAGTGTTTTGCAGCCGGTCTCATTGATCAGGTTGCCAATTACAGCCATCAATTCTTTCTTCCAGTTTTCGGCGATGACAGCATCGCGGTATTTCACTGCGAAAACGGCCTGAATGTAGATTTTGTGATAGGTATTTGCCATGATAAATGGGGGATATGTCGATTTGTGTGGTATGGATGAAAATTGTTCTTATAACACTTGTCATAACGGATTGTTTTCAACGGATTAAATTGCCTAACGGAGAACGTTGTTTCCGTTGCTACAATATCGGTCGCACCTACTGCGCTTTGTTGTACGGTGAAGTGCCGTAGGCACGGTCGATGTTGTAGTGCAGGATTTTAATCCTGGGTAGATTTGTATGTGAATAGAGAATGGATGCGAAAAAACATATTTAAGAAGGGATTTGTTTTTATACAAACCTGATTCGATTTATATCAGTATAAATTCATTAGGCTCTTCCTTCAGTTTTTTTATCACATTAATCTATTAGCCTTATGTATTACAACTGCCATATCCACACTTTCCTGAACGTGGACGTTCCGGAGAAGTTTCTTCCTCTTTCATTGGTACGTTTTCTGGCCTCCAAAGAAAGGAGCCGGTTTTTGGCCAGAATCCTGCATCATATCAATCCTTTCACGGATAATGATTTATTTGATCGTTATGCCAGGTTTCTGATGACTGGTGGTTTGGATTCGCAACGATCGGTTTTAGCTAAATGTGCCGCATATTATCCAGATGGTATAAAGTTTGTCATCTTACCTATGGATATGGCCTACATGGAGGCCGGGAGAGTGCCGCGGCCTTACGATGTGCAGATTGCTGAGTTGGCGGATCTGGCCAGTGAGAATCAGGCAGTCATTCCTTTCTTTCATGTTGACCCGAGACGCCCCGGTGTATTTGATATGTTCAAGAAAGCGGTGGAGAAGGATGGTTTCAGAGGACTAAAGATTTATCCTCCATTAGGCTATTTCCCTTATGATGACCGGTTATATCCGATTTATAAATATTGCCAGACAAATCATATTCCGGTGATATCGCATTGCAGTCCTTATAATGCCGTGCATTACCGGGGATGCAAGCATGAGCTATTGAAGATGCTCTCCAAATCCAGGATTCCTCTTCCTGATCTGAAAGGTAAGAGCAAGAAGGAGCTGTGTTCTTGTTTCTCCGATCCCCGCAACTGGACTCCTGTGTTGGAGGATTTCCCCTCGCTAAAAATTTGCATTGCGCACTTTGGCTCTAACTATTATCTGGATCAATACCTGGATGATCCCGGACAAGCTGATAACTGGTTTGTCATCATTAAGAAAATGCTCAGCGATTATCCCAATCTTTATACGGATATATCCTATACGCTGAATGATACGGATTATTTCTCGGTATTGAAAATTCTTCTTACTGATAAAGACCTGAAGCACAAGATTCTTTTTGGTTCGGATTACTACATGGTGCAGACTGAAGCGCAGGAACGCCGCTTCTCAATGGATCTTCGTGCTTTTCTGGGGGAAGAAAATTTTAATCTGATAGCGATGGAGAATCCGAAGAGGTTTTTAGGGGAGAGGTAGTTTTGTTTATCAATCTATGAACTGCACCCCCAATTTAGATATTACATTTGGGGTGCAGTTCAAAATAGAAGCAGTTCTTTGCTTATCGGGATTTGTTATACAAATTCAAAATAGGGATATCTACACAAAGTGATACACTAAATCTTGAATATTTATTATTATACTCATTTTGAGTAGAAGTGACTTTTCTCAATAAAGGTCCAACCTGATATCCAACATTTATAGAGATCGGGCACTTTGGAAGTCCAATCGAATAAAAAATTCCCGGCGAAATGATATCTTTTAACTGAATCTTTGGCGCTAAACCTACACTGTCATTTGACGTGTCAAACCTAAATGCAGCGAGAGTTCCAATATCAATAACCGAAAAAAATATTGATGACGACATTCTTGCTTTGGAACCAAACGGAAATGAATGACCCATACTTGCTGCGAAGCCGATTGGTGCAGATATTCCATAACTATTCCAGTTTTTAAATCTAAAGTTCACCTCCCGATGTCCGTTATCCACATCTTTAATCTTTTCATAACCCCAATAACCTCCGCAATATGCATTCAACGACACATTAAAGTTGCTCTCTCTTTTCACCCTTGAAGAACCGGCTGGCAATGCAACAGCTTCAATTGCGGCGGCTACCTCATCACTATTTTCAGCTTTAGCAACAGTAGCTGCAAACGTTCCATATTTGACTAAAAAAGATGAGAGCTGCTGCATCTTTTCCAGCTCCCTCTTTTCATTTTCTAGCTCTTTTATTATTTCTTTCTTTACTTTCTTTTTAATCGTATCATTTAGAGCTTTAATGCTATCGTCTATCTCCTGGATTTGCTGATTTATATGCTTAGAATTCAAATCAGAAAAGTAACTGCTTAGTTCCACAATTGCCGAGGTATATTGTTTTTCATAGATGTCAACGTACATATTTCCCACACTATGTGCCGCTTTGAAATAGGATTGATCAATTTTATTATTAATTGAAGGCAATTGATTTACATATTCAAGCAGACTAACCGTAGCGTCATATAGACTATAATAGTCCTGATAGGTTGGCTTATCTTTTCCGGCAATCTGCTTTTCTTTGATTGCATTAAAATAGTAATTTGCATTATTTGCTTTTGAAATCAACGCATTTAAATAAGATGTATTCTTTTGAATCTCTTTTAGAAACGGTAGAATCGTGTCATTGTTAATCTTCATTTGAGGATCTATTTGCTTAACTTGTTGGTATATTAATCCCAAATAGATATTCAGCAGAACCGGATCTTTATACAGCAACATTACAGAATCCTGACTTAGCCAATAATGACCGGTTTGCCTTGACCGAAGAGACTGAGAAAATAGATCAATTACTCGTAAAGAAGGATACAAATCCGGACTTATTCTATCTAAAGAATTCTTATCTGCTCGCAAAGTGGCATAATTATGCACAATATCGCCCGGATGTTTCCCCTCTCTGAATTCGTTTGTAATGAATAAAGCATTAGATAAAATAGTTTTCACCTCCGGATATTCTGAAAATAACGACTTCATACAATCACTGTTGACCAGTCTCTCCAGATTTGGTAGTAAAAGAGCTAAATCTTTTTGAAACGACTCCCGAAGCAAATCCAGATAAGCCGAATAATTATAAATCTCCCGATCAATTGCTTTTAAAGCATTATAAGTAGCCGGAAATAATATCTCCGCTTGGGGGGTGTTGTCCAATTCTTCTTTAAAACGCTCAAAGAAGGTAATTGATAATTCCTGTTTAGTTCTCTTTACTATAAATTTTGCCATGCCATCGGCAAAGTTGGTGACATCTAGATCGCCAAAGGAACTAATAAACTTATTTATATATGGAGATGGTATGTAAGCATGCAAACATGCCGGATCGAAATA
Organism: Parabacteroides sp. FAFU027; assembly: GCF_022808675.1. NCBI lineage: Bacteria > Pseudomonadati > Bacteroidota > Bacteroidia > Bacteroidales > Tannerellaceae > Parabacteroides > Parabacteroides sp. FAFU027. Next base: position 351,953 of record NZ_JAKZKV010000005.1, on the reverse strand, counting down.
ATTCTTTAAGAAATGATTCTGAGTTAATAAATATGCTATTTCATTGTCTGATTTTTCAGGATAATACATATATAATATAGTAAACTGATTTTGCCCAAACTTTTTATTGCTATTCAATGCTTTGCTTAATTCAGTTGCATCATAAAATGCATTTTGTGCAAATGTGTTAGCACCGATTAACAGTAAAAAGATAAGAAAGTAGTTGTTCTTTTTCATATACTTTGATATAAAATATAGGGGTTAATTATTCTATATTGATATCCATCGTTATAACAAAGGGGGGAGTTAATTAGGGCATTGTTAATTTTTGCTGATATATTCTTTTCTCCTTCCTTTTTGAGTTTTGAAACCAACAAAGCTAAAATACCAGAACAAATCGCAGTTGATTGACTGGTCCCAGATTCTATATTCAAATCACCATTAATCCAATAAGATAAAACATTCGTACCTGGACATGTTATTGTCAACTTGGGATTACGATATGAAAACTCTTGAAATACATTATTGAAATCGACTGCTCCAACGGATATTACACCATCTATTATGGCCGGAAAATACCCTCCAATTATAGGCCCATTCAGATTTCTATTCCCAATTGAACAGACTAAAATCTTTCCCTTCTGCAAAGCCTGATTTACAATAGGGATCATATCTGGAATATTTAATAAGCTCCCATTACTTATAGAAATTATATCAATGTTCTGAGGCGATCCTTGTACCAATCCCGCAGCCCATGCAATTCCATTGATCATACTATTAACAGAAGGAGAATTATTTCTATCTGAAATTTTCCCTACATAAAGGTTACTTTTAGGCGCTATTCCAATTGGATTTTCTTTATTTCTTGAAGCAATCAATCCTGCGCAATGAGAACCATGTCCTAGATCATCATCAATTGATATGCTATTGGGGACGAAATTTCGAGCTCTTAATTTCGAATTTAAATTTCCTCCAATTATATCTGAAGAAATTGCACCTAATAAATCCGGACAATTTAAGGCTATGCCGCTATCTAAAATCGCAATCGAAGCGTTCTCTCCAAATTCTTTTTTGTCCCAAATCTTATCTATTTGAAGCAGATAAGGAATTGTTTTAATATTCTTATATTCACCAGCGATTTTAGGTTGAACTTCTTTTGTTTTTTCTATCAAGTTCTCCACCCCGCCACTCCAATAATAATTACCCGCTTCATCCCGATACCAGGTATCGATTCCCTCGTATTTGTCACCCGGGTAGGGCTTATCTTCTACTTCAATTACAGAGCCGGGAGCAAGATATTGAAAGCAGGGGGCATTGACACTTGGCCTGCCCACCCGCACATTCAAATAAACTTTAACTGTGACTTTCATTATCCTTTACGTTCAGGAGTTGATAATTTATCTTCCGGATTCCCTTTGGCACTTCCCGGTTTCGAACTGCTCACTGAACTTCTTAGCTTCATGAGCTTATTCAGCTGGTCAAACCAAAAAGGAGCGCCTAATGAGATGGCAAGTGCCGTGATGAGCCAACCTGCAAGATGATCTAAGATTTCTTTCATGCTAATATCACAAATGCAGTATGATTGATAGCCAAGCCCTAATACTCCGTTCATGTTTGCGATATCGGTTTTTATAAGTGAATCAGCCCGATTGATCAATTTCTCCTGAGTCATAAGTAACGCTTCTGTCAAGGTGTCTTTTATTGCCGTATCTGTACTTTGCACCTTATCCAGATTCGGATGAACCTTTGCAAAAGCATCGGCTTGCGCCACAACTGCTTCACGCAGCTTCGGATCTTTTTTAAGCTTATTGGCAATGGCAATCGAATCAACATTAAAAGAAGCTGCTATAACAAATCCAATGATCAGCGTAATAACCTGAGTCTGTTTTTTATACCAGCCGGTGCAACGTTCCATGGTTTCATCAAACCAAGACTCCAGACTTTTTTTAAATACACTAATTTCGCCATGGGAGTCGACCCAGATCGAATATAGAAATTCAAGTGTTTCATTACTACTATTTTTTATAGAAACTTCTACCCACTTTATTTTTCCATCCTTAAGGGACTCACTAATCATTTTGGAATGATTTTCGCCCGGATCCTGAACTTTCCCTCTTAACAAGTCAATTATTACTTTTGAGAAAGTTTCTTTGGAAATGTAAGAGGGGCGGCTATTGGGTTTGTCTTCTGCCAGGTATTTGACAAGTGGATGGTTGTAAAATGCTGTAGTCAGGTCAGTTGTTTTTTCTTTATCTTTTATTGGTTTGAAAATAAAAAACAACATTTGAAATCGATTAACCATTTGAAATCGATTATTAAATCGATTTCCATCTTCCAACATTCTAATAATAGCCCTCTCCAGTACTTTTGCCCTGAAATGGAAATAACTGGCCAGCAATTCCTGGATCGTAGTAGCTAACAGACTATATAACAGATAGACAAATACTAATCCGATAGCAATGTCCAAAGCAGCTATTCCGCTCATAATTGTTAAGTTTTAAAATTTTATTATTCTCAAAGTACGATGATAATAGAGATTATCGCTACACAACCAGAGAAAGATATCCCGAATGCACCCACTTATCAACCCCAATCTGAAACCATTTACCAATAAATCCAATGGGATGAATGATATCATCTTTATTTAGCTTGCCGACAATAGGGAAAGTAATTCCGTTTCCTTTTCGTATATTCAGTTCAGAAGCAGTAACGATATAAGCTTTCGGAGCGACGGGAATGGGATTAAATACAGCATTCAGAAATTGACCCCAAATGCCATTATCCAGCATCATATACGGGCAATCTTTGCCGGTAATGTCATAGTGGCGATAGATGTCTTTCCTTTCGAGATGATATTTATCGCAGAGGTAACGGATCAGTTCGATGGTATTCTCCCGGGTCTTATAAATATTCCCATCTGAGTTGACGCACATCTCGATGCCAATGGTGTAATAGTTGGGGCTGTCACCATGCGGAACACCTAACTGAGAGTAAATTAGAGGTTCATAAGATTTGGCTCCTACATGATATGCCTCTTCATCATCGGGGATCAGATGAAGGATGGTTTTGTCATCCACCACATAATGAGCTGAGCCATAAACAACATTAGTAGAAGGCTTAGGCCGGTTAAAATATCGGTAATGCATTTCAGCATTGGCTCCTTTGGACATATTAGCTGTCCAGTGCACAACAATACCATTCAGCTTCTTAAGATTCTTTCCGGGCCGATTGTAACCGGTCAGAAGTTTTTCATCAATAGGTAACATAATGGATAAATTTAAGATGAACAATGACTTATGAGGTTAAGAGCAAATTCCAGATAGTTCTTTATCGCAATTATTTTAGCCGTCTAAGCTGGATCTTTGTAGAGTCTATGTATTTGTTTTTCTTACGTTCATTTCCCAGAGATTGAAATGCTTTGGCTATTACTGCGCTCTGTATTGCGCTTTTAGATGCGGTTTTTTCAATACTTTCAATATGCTTGATAGCTTTTGAACGAGCAAAAGTATCGGCAGGGCTTTCTATCGCTTTTTGCAGATCTTCCTTGATTTTGGCCAACTGAATAATTTCATTTGCTTTATCTTCTTTCGGGTTTTCTGAAAGAATAACCGCTGCATTTTCTTTTGCTTCTGTCGTTTTTCCAACTAATAAGTTTCCCTCAGCAACTTTGAGTCTTGTATAGTTATTCCGGGATGAAATCCTTTTCAGGTTGTTCAGATTTTTATTTACATCAGAAATGGCTTGTTGGTTATCGGGATTGATCATCAAGAAATTGATTGCCAGACTGGTTTGTGCAAGCGTTTTCATTTCAATCGCCGGAACATACCCTGGCTCTTTTTGTAATGCTTTGTCTGCATATTTTGTTCCTTCGTCATATTGACCTAAAATTGTTTTTGCTTTTGCTAATTGGGTTAGATTCTTGGAAGAGTAAACAACCGATGGATTTATCTTAGAGATATCATTTTCGAGATCTTGTTTTATCTGAATATTTGATGGATCATTCATTAGCATTCTATTTTCTACTTCAATTTTCCCGAATTTAGTATCAATTGAAATCTTCTTAATTCCGGAGTATCCAATCATTATAATGGAAAAAGCTATAAAAGGAACGAATTTTTTTATATCTCCTCTGATATTGATGAGAACACCTGCTATCATTATAAAGAACAAGAAGCAACCGAAATATAGAAGGATGCTTTCAAAAGGCTTTAATCCATCAATTGTGAGGAAATTGAGATTTATGTTTAGTAGCATGGTCGTTGGTTTTTATTGTGGTAATTTCAATAACTAATAACTTCTTTTATAAAACAATAATTCACATCCTTGCCTTCATTTTTGTTTCACCCATACAGATACCGATTTTTCATTTACCCAAAATTCTCCCCAGCCATCTTTGTTGATTTTGACGGTTTCCGTTCTGTTATTCAGATAATCATGATATTCATTTCCGGCAGAATTCTTTCCCATATACATCCATTTCGAACCGCCACTGCCATTAGTCAATAACACCGCTAATCCTGAGTTTTCATGGTCGTTGTCACCCTCTCTTGTCCATCCGACCATGTTGCTGTGGTCAAAATAATCGTTTTGATTTCCATAAGCATACAGTTTTCGGGCACGAATCATTTCTGTGAGTTTTGGAACAGGAGCTAAGTCGATGTTGAAACCATGATCGGTATAACCGGCTCCATACAGGTCGGGATAAAATACGCAAGGATAGCCTTGCTCGCGCAGTAAGATGATGGCATAGGCAAGGGGCTTGAACCAATAATCGACCCACGACTCAAGTGCCTGACAAGGTTGTGTGTCGTGATTGTCTACAAGTGTAACAGCCTTACACGGATTTATTTGAACAAGCGTATTATTCAAAATACACCTCATGTCATAATAATTGCGTGACGCCTCGTAGAAGTTTTTATGGAGCGGGGCATCGAATAAAGACATACAACCTTTTGTCATTTCGATGTATTTCAATAAATCGTTCACATGATCGGGATTCCAATATTCACCCACTGCAAAAAAGTACTCCTTAAGTTGTTTTCTTAAATATTCGAGCCAATTTCTAAAGAACGAATATTCGATGTGCTTCACAGCGTCGATGCGAAATCCATCGATATCGGTTAGCTCAACGAACCATTTTCCCCATCTCGAAAGTTCAGTCCGCACGGCGGCTGAATTCATGTCAAGATCGTTACACATCAGGTAATCGTAATTTCCATTTTCGTCACCTACCAATTTTTCCCAATCTTTTCCCCGATCTACAAATTTGTAAATGTAAAGCGGATTTCCATAGGGGTCTTTTTCATCCGGATAATTATTGGCATAATCCACGCCATCAAAATGTTCCCAATTCCATTTGAAATCAGAGTATTTATTATTTCTGCCGGGGAAATTGAAAACAGTCCATGCTTCTATCCAATCAGATTCACCAAGGACAAAATTTGCATTTTCCTTTTTTACTCTTACAATCTTCACAAATTCAATATCATCACCTCCCGCTTTTTGATTAAAAACAATATCTCCATAGACCTGCAATCTATTGGCATGAGCTTCTCTAATAGCATGGATTAATTCGTTTTTGGTGCCATATTTGGTGCGGATAGACTCTTTCTGATCGAACTCCCCCAAATCATATAGGTCGTAAATGCTATAGCCAACATCGTTCACTCCAGCACTGCCTTTGTAGGCCGGAGGAGTCCATAATGCCGTGAAGCCCATTTCTGCCAAAGACTTGGCTTTTTCACCTATTTCTTTCCAAAGAATTCCGGTATTGGGGTAATACCAGTGGAAGAATTGAATGATTGTTCCGTTGGTTGCCATAATTGAAGATTAATAAGATGTTTATATATGTGTAATACGAATTGACAGGTAGCTGGATTGTAACGGGACAATCCCAATAAAAGGCTTGCATGATTACTCCCATGGTGATTGGTTTAAAGGATTACGGAAAAATGATGTTACAGAAATGAATTGGAAGTGCTGTGATATTTCTTGCTGAAAACCCCTGAACTGATCAATTCGTCAATCGTTGCCTGAATGGAAACAATCCTCGACTGATAAGTATTGCCGCCTATTTCTAGTAAGTTATGATAAGCTTGCAGATAATTTTTGTTCGTGTCCAAAGCCTGCGAGATCTGAGCGTTATTGCCTCTTCCCTGGTGTCGTATGTCGCAAATAACCTGACAGACGTAATCGGGTACGCCTTCTAAATTGAATTTGTTATGATATTGGATCATATTGTTCTTGTATAGTTCGGTCGCTGTTTCGATCTGTATATCAACATGCGAAGGGTCATTCATCGCCCAATGTACAAAACGGGCAGAGCATATCAGTTCCTGTTTATCCACTTCGTTTAACGAAGGGTTTAGGTAATTCATTAACTCCTGAGTAGAGCTTTCATTTTCCAGTTGAAGCGAGCCATCTTTCCCTTTATAAAAAATATGATTCCCTTTCAATTCCAGTTTTGGAAAATAATCTGAGGCATTGGGCTGGGAGAGAAGTTTTCTGAAAAACCGGACAAAATCCCCATTAGGGACATGAGCTGCATATTGCATAAAGCCAAATGTAAATTGAGCCCTATCATAGGTGTTCAGGCAGCTAAAGCTACCCTTGCTTTCGGCAATTGCAGTCGGATAAATAAAGTATGCCCAGAAACCATATCGGGATACCTGTTTTTGAGGATCATAAACTACTGTTTGTTTAGGATTTTCCAGTCCAATGTAGTTCTTGTAATGGGTTTGGTATCCTACGAAAAACTTTGAATCAGCATTACCGGCAAGAGCTGCATAATGAGCCGTTCTTCCATTTGGCGTTATTTGGCTTGATAATGAAAAGTCGAGTGCCATAGTGTTATATTTCTGTTTTAAATAGGTGGCCATAATTGGCTACCGGTTAATGATATTCAGGGTAGATTCCCGAAGGATGGCCTATAAGTCGTTTTTGTTCAATAAGGTATAGGTGAATTTGTTTCCCAATATCTTTGCCGATTCGTTACACATATCCATAAAATGGTTGAATTGGAATGAATCGGCAAATACCTGGCAACCCGCAGACCATTTATCTACCTGAATCGATCTGCCATTCAGACAGGCCCGATGGATATTGATTCCGAAATTATTATTGGTTTCTTCGCTGCCTGAGTTGTAATCCAACTGTTTATCCCTGTCGTAATCCCGTATAACCGTGAGATTGCCTATCTGTACCAGGGCTTTATATTTACCCTGATGTAATCCCAACTGATGGCTTCCCGGATATTGGCCTTCTTTTAGAATGGCTGTTCCAAGTGGATTGCCGGGATTTTCCAACCAGAATAGACCCGGATCGGTGGTGGCTTCATACTTCACTAAATTCCAGTTACCTTTATACTTCCACATTACTGTTATCCAATCATCGAAGGAGTTTGGTTTGGCGTTAATGCTCCGGATTCCTACGATGTTAAGGTTATAAGGCTTGGTGTCATTTTCAAAAATCTTGTACCCTTTTTTTCGAAGAGCATTTTGAATTTTTTCAAGAGTGATGTCAGTCATAGTTATAATTTATTTTGATCGTGAATGATATTTCCATTTCCGGATTTTCAAATTCCAAATTGTTTGGTATTCACATATTCCATACTCAACAGAGACCAAAAGTCCATTGCCAGTTTGTTTAGCACATATTCGTATGGAAGCCAGCCGTAACCTTTATCGCCCCAACCTGATCCCCATGAATTGCGGATAAGCAGTGCCCCTGTCGTTTCTTTGTTGCATTTGGTGTTTCTAATTTTCTTCTTGTCGTCATAGCCAACTGCGACAATGGCGTGTCCCCATTCCGCTTTTTCTCCTATACAGGGGTAGGGTATTCCACCGATCACATTTGTGTTGTCAAAAGAAGGAAATCCCCAAAAACCAAACATTGAAGGGATTCCGGCGGCAAGATATTGTTTGACAGAGGTTAGTGCAGATGACGGAGGCGTATTTACACCCTGAGGATCATGGCAGAAGTATTTAATAGCCTCATAATTATCTGCTACAGCATAGACAAAAGCGGTAGGTTCATTATCGAAATCTACCACATTGTAGGGCCAGTATTTTTCATCCGGAACACCGCAAAGACAAAGCGCACTCATTACACTTCTTAGCCATGCACCCGAATCCCCCGTTACCTGCATAAGATTGCGGGTGGTTTTATAGAGAAACAGGCGAGATCCTTCGATATGATTGCCAAATGCCTTACTTTCAAAATACTCAATTATCCCGATCCCGGCATGTGCGGAACATGAGCCCAGATTTCCCTGGTCTTCAACAGGAGAACAGTGTTGTCTTAAATCAACCATCGCAGGTAATGAAATGCTTCCGGCTGTTATGCCCAGTAATTTCCCCATCTCTTTAATCTCGGGATGTTCTATGGAATAATCTCGTAAATCAGGTAGTGGAGGTAACCAGCCTGTTCCTACAACCTTATTCGTTTCGGTAAGTACGACTTTTTTATACAATGCATTCATAGTAATACTTTTTAGATAGATTGATGAATTTATGATCGCGATCAGGGGGGGCAGATCTTATTTAGTCTGATGTGTTGAAGCTTTGTTTTCCGGAATTTTAAGCACCGCGTAAGTTCCCGAGCTAATGCCCAAAAGAATTAACTCATTATCTCCAATGGTTGGAATTATTTGGTGAATGGGAGTTGAACTACTTATGTTATTAACTACATTGATGATCATCCATACTCCAAAAGTGAGATTAAAGAGAAGGGCCTGCAAACGATGAATACTCGCTCCGTTCTGATTGGAAATTAAATCGATCAGGAAACCTTCTCCATCGTCATCCTGATGCCGGGTTGGAATATTGTTTTGTCTTATGTCCGAAATGTCGGTGATCCTGGCGCCTACAGTTGTCGCGGCGCTAATGCCCAGGAGTTCTAATGTAGAAGCGGAAAGCTGGAGTATTTCATTGAACCGGAACATTGCCGCAATAATCGCTGAAAGGATGATGATCGACCACCATGCCAACTGTACACGGGCAAAACTCCGTGGTTTTTTTATAGCAGTACTTAGGTCCCTCAATAGGTTGTATTTTATGTCTAAGGTCCAGACGATTGCCAAAAGAATAAGCAATGTGATCCAGTAGATTACTACAAAATTCATGATCGTTTGTGTTTAGGTTGATTAAGAGAAATAATATTATTGCTTGCTTTCTGAGATGAACGAAATAAGAGGGTTGCTACTTAACTATATACTTCGAATCCTTCCCATTTAATACTCGTATAATGTCCTTCACCACATCGGTTGAGGAATAATAGTACCAGTGGTTTAGTTCATTTATTCCGATAGATTGATCGAAATCGTCTTTAGTATGAGTCACATCGATATCGAAGACATCCTTCATATTGTCTGTACTTTTACGCCCGTAGCGTCCTAAACGGTTATTGAAATTTTTGGTGTATTTGGAGATGTCAAGTACCACATCATGCTCATGAAAATAGATATGTACACGATAGCCAATATCAATAAGCTTTTCAAAAGGCTCGTGTGGATCGAAAATTGTATATTCCACATCGGCTGCCACAAGGATAATCTCTCTGAACAACTCATATTTATGGGGTAGGCTTAACAGCATAAACTCCAGCACCTGATTACCCATCGAATGGGCCATCAGATGAATATGTCTTTGACAGGGGGCATTTTCATCTTGTTTAAGAAAGCGATTAAAGAAGATAACCACCTTCTCAAAGCACCTGGCCAACGTTATTCCGGAACGTTGGGCATCATATTGGTCATCGCGGTAATGTAGGGGAATGTCTGGACTTTTAGAAGGCCAGGTGAAAATTACGATATGCTTAATTGGTGAGCCGTCGATTACATATCTTTTGTTTAATCGGTCGAAGCAATCTTTTACATCATTCAGATCTGTGTTAAACCCGTGAATGAAAAACAGCACATCGCCTTTATTGGTAGTCAGTCCATCATATAGTTGTTTGAAGAACCTTGACGATCCTTTCAAATCTGTTGGCTGTAGCTTCTTTATCCCGACATATGAGATTTCCATTTCATTTTCCGGTTCAGGAAATAGGATTAATTTGCCATCTAGATACTCTCCAAAACGAAGATTGTCTCCGGCATGTTCTTTGCCATCGGATCGGATCATTTCCGATGTTCCGACGGTTACGATCTCGCGGTTGGTTATAAAGAGGTTCATGATATAATTATGTTTTATGTTAAAGGTGTCAATAACAAAAAGATCAAACAAACAGAATGAAATACAGCTAAAAATCAAAATGGTCAAAAGAAAAACAGGGTGAAATCGTGTTATATAGAAGTGTGATTGTGGTCTTTGTGTATACTCTTCGGATTCTAAACAAAAATACAACATCCGACCCCCCGAAATCAATACTACCATGGTAGTATTTTTGAACCTTAAATCTCCCTGAACATGAAAGAATCAAATGAAAGTAATCCGGTGAATGGAGCAGCGTTTGAAAGCTTGTTTTATAAGAGTATCGTTATGACTCTTCCGGTTGTGTTGATGGTGAATGAAGTTGTGAATCAAGGGGATATTGCCTCGCTGTGTAATGTCTGGATGAATCCATTCGGGTTAATGTTTCTGGGGTATGGTCAACAAGAGATTACGGGGATGAGGTACGGTTTTTTTCAACAGGTGATTCACCCCGATGACCTGGAGGTATTGCCGGTAAGTCTATTGGTGATGAATGGGGTTCAAGAGGCGGAGCCGGTCTTTGTAGGGATGCACCGCATCCGGCCCAAAGGGCAACAGCAATATCATTGGCTCTTTTGCCATTGCACGGTGATGGATACCTTTGAGGACGGCTCTCCCCGCAGGTTACTCTCCGTGGCCTTCGAGATCACGAAGATCATGCACACCGAAAATCAACTCTTTGCCGCCATGCGGGAGATCAGCCGCCTGAAGCACGGTCTGTGTCACTGCTGCCTTTCAAAGCGCGAAAAGGAAGTACTCCATTTAATCATCAAAGGCAAGACCAACCGGGAGATTGCCGACCAGCTTTTTATCAGTCTGACTACCGCCCGCAAGCATCGCACCAATCTGATTCATAAATTCGGTGTCCGCAATTCCGCCGAGCTGGCCGCTCTCGCTGTGGAGAGCGGGGAGGATGGGGATTGATGTTTCTTTCCTGATTATCTTTTTGTCAGGGTTATTCCCATTTCCAAAACAGTTGTAGTTTCTTTCTACCTTCGCTCTTCCTCCACAGCAATTCCACAGCAACTCCACATATGCTCCACAGTTGTCCGGAACAAATATGAAAAAGGGTGCAATAACAGAACTTTCGGTTTATGACGGTTTTGCTGTCAAAATGTTTTTTGATTGATGCAGGAAGAGGTATAAGTCCGTTAGCGGGTTTCGAAAAGGTGTGTCTATTTGTGCTTCTTCATATGCGGTAGAATGCACACGAACCCACAAACATGACAGCGTCGCAGGCCTGTCATCGTTAAAAGCTCAATGAAAGCAGAATTCCATAATCTGACCAATCACCGTATTCCGTGGTAGAGGCGCGATTTATCGCGACTAAAATATTCGCACCCGTAATATAATCACAATTGTTGGCAGATCCCGTAACTGAACTTCTGTTGGTGTATGTTAGTTATTTAAAATCGATGGGTTGAATTGCCTTTTGGGAGATTTGTTTCTATGCCACAACATCGGTCACAACGGAATAAATTCCGTTCAAAATTGTTCGCACTTATATTCAATGGATTGAAATCCATTGCTACAATATCGGTCGCACCTACGGCGCTTTGCGGTACAGTGAAGTGCCGTAGGCACGACCGATGTTGTAGCCCGTGAATTCATTCACGGGAATAAAATCGAATATTATCGCAATAAAAACAACAACATCCGTCTGGAATCTCACATATAAATCAACCATCAGAAACCCTTCTTATTTCTGATGTAACAACCCGTAGCTTCTTTTCTATAACTAATTCCTGCAAGTATTTATCTCTTGCATCCAGATTTGCATTTGAAATGCCACTGCTCCGTTACTCCTCCGATACTCCTCCGATGCTGCTCCAATACTGCTCCTATACTGTTCGATCAAGGGATATTGGTTGTTTGTGTCGGTTTGGTATTTTATAGGGTGTGTTTGTATTGAATTGTTGCTAAATAATATCTCTTTGTAATGGATTGTAAGTTGCGTATTTCGGGGGTGATGGATTGATTTTTGTGCTTTGATTCCTGAAAGTATTTAAATGCAGGGCGTTTTTATGATTCTTGGCCAGAGTCATATTGCTCCCGTTATTTCACAATCAGGTTGCAGGATGGGTTGCAATGTTCACCGGTTAGGTTCACAGTGTAATATCCGCTATTGAGCTCTTTAGTAATTATACCCACGTTTATCTTATGTTCTCCGGGAGGTAATGAGCCGTTAAAAAGAGTCTTTATCATTCTGCCAGTCAGGTCATAAATCGAAATCCGGATATTATCCGACTGCAAAAGGGTAAATGTGAGTGTCGAAGATGACGTAACAGGATTGGGGGCAATGATTGCTTTTCCAAATATTTCCGGCGTAATTACCCCTGTGGTATTGGACGGTATCACCTTCATATTGTCAGCCATAAAGATAACCCCATAGTCCTGGCAAGTGGGCGGGCGTTTATCGTAGTGGACCACCACACTGTCGAATCCCTGGGTGAAACTGCAGCTCAGCGTATCGACCGGCCATGTTCCCGGATTGGTAGCGGTCATGGTGGCTGTTCCGATTAACGAGCCTTTACTATACGCCGTTACCCGCATGGTGGCGGCATCATCACAGCCCAACTCCTGACATGCGTACATGATGGAGAAATAGGACAGCATCTGATCGAAATGGATATGCAGGTCGGCCAGATAGATGCTGTTGGGGTAGATTACCTGTCCGGCGAATCCCTGAGGTGTAAATCCAAGCGCATTGGCCTCCTGAATGGAAAAGCCCTGTCCAGTTGCAGAAAAGTAGGCGGTAATTCCACCTGCAGTCAGGTTGATCGGTAGTGAAGAATGAAGCGGGGCATTGTCGAAGTCAAACAATATTGTCTGAGCGGACGCATTATTTGCCGTGGATATCACACTTGCTGATAAACACCAAATTATGCAGGTTATCACCAGCGGATTGTGCTTTTGGATACTGGAGGTTTTCATAGCCGAATGGATTAAGGTAATGTATATGGCATTGGCCTGTTTTTGACATTTTGATATTTCCATACCTCAGGGAAACAACCGTTTCAGAGCTGTTGATGCTCCACGTATCCTCCACGTATGGTCCACGTACACTCTACGTATGCTCCGTGGAGAGGATAAAGTGTTAAAACTGTAGAGACATCTTCCTTTGTGCCGGATATTGAGCCTTTTTGCTGTCAAAAAGATATACTGTGAATGTTCCTTCGGAAATGCCCGGTATTATAAAATACTTTTGATCCCTTCGCTCACTTTCTCCACAATAAAATCAAGCTCTTCTGTCATCAGGGCAGAGCCGGAAGGCAGGCATACTCCTCGGTTGAAAATATCTTCCGCCACTTTATCTCCATAATAAGGCGCTTTTTCATGGAGTGGTTGCAGGTGCATCGGCTTCATGGCGCGTCGGGCTTCAATCTTGAATTGTGCCAGATAATCAATCACCTGTTGTGGATCGCCATCATCAAGGAGAAAAGTGGTTAGCCAGAAATTGCTGGAGTAGTCCGACGACGGTTCGGTCTGGAATGTCAGGTTAAACGGGGCGAGTTTCGTCCGATAATATTGGTTTGTGTTGCGGCGTTTGGCAACCCGTTCTTCCAATACCGTCATTTGTCCCCGCCCGATTCCTGCCGAGATATTGCTCATGGCGTAGTTGAATCCCAGTTTCTTGTGTTCGTAAAAGGGGAGCGGTTCTTTAGCCTGCGAGGCGAGAAACTTAGCCTCGGCAAAATCATCGGCATATTTCGCTACCAAAGCACCGCCGCCGGATGTGGTGATGATTTTATTGCCGTTGAACGAAATGGTCCCCAAGTCACCCAGCGTGCCGCATTTTTTTCCTTTGTATGCGGCGCCCAACGCTTCGGCAGCATCTTCAATCAGCGTAATTTCGTATTTTTGAGCGATAGCCGTGATTTTATCGTAATTGGCAGGCATGCCGAAAAGGTCAGTGACGATGATGGCTTTCGGTTTGTTGCCTTTGGCGATGCGGTCGATGATCGCTCGTTCAAGTTGTTCGGGGCAGATATTCCAGGTCTCTTTTTCACTATCAATAAATATAGGAGTAGCATCCTGGTAAAGAATCACATTGGCCGATGCGGCAAAGGTGAGACTTTGGCAGATCACCTCGTCGCCACGGTTGACATTGGCCAGGATCAGGGCCAGGTGAAGGGCTGAAGTGCAGGAGTTTAATGCCAGGGTATGAATGTCACTGTCGAGGAAGTTATTTAATTCTTGCTGAAAGGCTTCGATATTGCTTCCCGCTGTGGTGATCCAGTTGGTCTGAATAGCCTCTTCGATGAACTCTTTTTCTCTTCCGCAAAGGTGCGGGGGGGAGAGGAATATCTGTTTCATATGTCATTAATTATTATAGTTTTGGCTATATATGGTGCCGATAGCTATCGGCATCGCGTTCAATGTTATAATCTTATGAACATTACTTCATGCTCGTTCCATTGAACTTTCTTTTTAAATCGTTGGTTTCTTTAATAAACAGGAGCACAAAGAGAACACAAAATAGAATGATATGCAAATAATCACAGATAAAGCCGGATGGCGGGAAGCAATTACCCGACAGGGAAAGTATGATTTTTACTACACCTACGAGTATCACGCTTTGCATAATAACGGCGAGCCTTTACTTTTTGTTTTTGAAAATGGCGATGAACGGCTCTGTATCCCTTTGCTGATGCGCTCTATAGAAGGGACGCCTTATTACGACCTGACTTCTGTGTATGGATATGCGGGGTGTCTGTACAACACGGATAATCCATCTGAAGCCTTGTTGCAAAAGTTTCGGGATGAGATGACGGAATATCTGATTAATCATGAGGTTATTTCAGTCTTTTCACGATTACATACTTTAATACCCAATGCATCTCTGATTCCTGACGGAATGGGAGAGGTGGTTGCTTTAAACCGGACGGTCTATATCCCTGTGTCGGAGCCGGAGACGTATCAAACCTCATTGTATGCCGATACGCTGAAGAGACAACTGTGTGCGATAGCGAGTAAAGGATTGTCGGTTCGGACAGCCACTTCATTGGATGACTGGATGGCATTTTACAAAATATATACCCGGTCAATGGATGAGAAGCAGGCTCCTGATGAGTACTTTTTCTCGACCTCCTATATGCTCGGGTTAAGGAATGCGACTGAATTTAAGCCTCTTTTATTGTTGGCAGAATATGAAGGTGAAGTAGTAGCCGGGGCATTGTTTGTGGTTTGCGGAGAAATCATGCAATATCACCTGGGGGGTGTTTTGCCGGAATTCCGGGATTTGTCTCCTTTGAAACTTTTGATTGATAGAGCCCGGCATCTGGCCTCCGGGATGAAGCTCAGGTATCTGCATTTGGGCGGTGGGAATGGAGCTGTTGATAATGGCTTGTTTCAGTTTAAATCCCGTTTCTCCCATCATTTTTCCACATTCCATATCTGGAAATGGATTGTGGACGAGGATATTTACGAGCATTTATCGGAAGGATTGGCTGAAGGACGGTTTCCGAGGTATCGGAATATGATGGGGTGAGATATTGTAGTGCCCCCTGGGTGGTCAATAATAGGTCTGGTGCAATGAAATTACAGGCTGATCTTGCTCTTTGTTTTTACCCCTAATCCCCTGAAGGGGACTTTTGCTGAGTGCGGAGTTGGGATTTAACTGCTATTTAGTCGCATGTTTAATTGTTTCGAATATGATTATAAAGAAAGAAGCTTCGATGTTTTATAATGCAAAACCTGAGCTTTATGAGAAAGCAAAGGTTTTACGAAATAAAATGACACCGGCTGAGGTCGTATTATGGGATAGAATAAGAAATAATCAACTTGGGGTGCGGTTTAAACCCCAACATCCCATAGATATTTTCATCGCTGATTTTTACTGTCACAAATTTAAGTTGGTGATTGAGATTGATGGAGAGATTCATAATAGTCAAACAGAATATGATATTGGTCGGACTGCAGAAATGGAGTCTTATGGAATAACCGTAATACGTTTTACTAATGATGAAATATTCAATGAATTAGAGCGTGTTATGGGTGAAATTCGAAAGTGCATAACAGAACTAACTTCGTGAAGGTTAAGTCTGAATATTGTTAAGAGGAAGACTTTAAAGGGTTACTACTGCTGCAAAAAGTCCCCTTCAGGGGATTTAGGGGTGAAAATGGCAACGATATTTAATAACTATATGAGTTTTTCAAACCTTGGGTATTTAGGGGTAAAAGATTTATGTATAAACACTATATCAAACGCATTCTTGATGTAATAATCAGCACCCTGCTGATTATCCTCCTCTTTCCGCTAATATCACTATTATGCGTCGTCATTCTAATTGATATAAGGGAATGGCCCATTTACAGTGAATGGCGGGCCGGTTTTCATGAGCGTTTATTCCTTATATTAAAGCTAAAAACCATGAAGACCAATCCCTCCTTACCCGAACGTTACCGTATTACCCCGATGGGAGCATTTCTGCGAAAATATTCCCTGGACGAGTTGCCCCAGTTGTGGAATGTGCTGGCCGGAAGCATGAGTCTGGTAGGCCCGCGTCCCTTAAAAGTCAAATATCTTCCCTTTTATACCTCTACCGAAAAGCTCCGTCACTCTGTTCGCCCAGGTATTACCGGTTTGGCTCAAGTGTCAGGGCGAAACTATTTAGGATGGAATGAACGGCTCAATTATGATGTTGAATATGTGCGGCATTTAAATTTTAAGCTAGATTTAAGCTTGCTCTTGCGTACTGTCTTAATAGTCCTGAAGGCCGAGAATGTCTCTGTTTTACCCGAAGATGCTGAAACTGAACTCGATGAGGAGCGAAGTCAGCTTATGTCCTGATGAGTTTTAATTGCAGATTATTTACTATCTTTGCAGCCTGATTATGGGTAGAATAATTTCCATTGATTATGGCCGCAAACGCACCGGACTGGCTGTTACAGATACGTTGCAGTTGATTGCCAACGGCTTAGGTACGGTGCAAAGTAGCCAGTTGATCCCTTTTTTGAAGAGTTATATCGAAAAAGAGCCGGTCGAACTGTTTGTTGTCGGATTGCCGAAGCAGATGAATAATCAGCCGTCGGAGAGCATGAAGTATATTGAGCCTTTTGTTAATACCTTAAAGAAAACGTTTCCTCATATACCTGTTGAGATGGTAGATGAGCGATTTACTTCCGTATTGGCGCAACAGGCTATGATCACCGGTGGCATGAAAAAGAAAGACCGTCAGGATAAAGCCAAAGTGGACGAAATCAGCGCCACTATCATCCTGCAAAGCTACCTGGAGAACAGAAGATTCAGATAATACTAGTTACAAATTTAATATTCAGCACATTGATACTTCCTGTATATTTGTATGGTCAACCCGTTTTGCGAAAAGTCGGGGAAGATATTACGCCTGATTATCCGGGTCTGGATAAATTGATCAAAGATATGTACGAAACCATGTACCATGCCGATGGCGTGGGACTGGCCGCTCCTCAGATCGGATTACCCATCCGCCTGTTTGTCATTGATCTCGATGTTATGAGTGAAGAGTTTCCTGAATACAAGGATCGTCAGCTCACTATGATAAACGCTCAGATTGTGGAGCGTGAAGGAGAGGATGTTTCTCGTGAAGAGGGTTGTCTAAGCCTACCGGGAATCCACGAAAATGTGACCCGTAAGGATAAAATCCGTATCAAATATTGTGACGAGAAGTTTGTGGAACACGAAGAAGAGTTTGACGGATTTGCGGCACGGGTTATCCAGCACGAATATGACCACATTGACGGAAAGATGTTTATTGATCACATCTCCCTGATTCGGAAACAATTGATTAAAGGAAAATTGAACGCCATTCTGGCCGGAAAAGCCAGAACCAGCTATAGAGTTGCTCAACAGCGACGCTAATAACCAAACAATCTTTCTAATAACTTTTATATTATGTCAAGTTTAAAGAAAAACATCCTTGCGCTTCGCGAAAAGAAAGCCATCGTTGAGATGGGTGGTGGTGAAGCCGCTATCGCAAAACAAGAGGCGAAAGGTAAAATGACTGCCAGAAAGCGTATTACCGCTTTGTTGGACAAAGAATCTTTCAAAGAGTATGACCTGTTTGTAACTCACGGTGCACGTGACTTCGGAATGGATAAGAAAGTACTTCCGGGTGATGGTGTAATTACCGGTACAGGTACTATCTACGGTGCTCCGGTGTGTATCTATGCTCAGGACTTTACCGTAGAAGGTGGTTCTTTGGGTTTGAAACACGCTCGTAAGATCACTAAAATCATGGATCACGCTCTGAAAATGAGAGTGCCCATCATCGGTATTAACGATTCGGGTGGTGCTCGTATCCAGGAAGGAGTAGGCGCTTTGGCAGGTTACGGTGAGATCTTCTACCGCAACACAATCGCATCCGGCGTTATTCCTCAGATTTCTGTAATCCTTGGCCCATGTGCCGGAGGTGCAGTATATTCACCTGCGTTGACAGACTTCGTTTTCGTAGTGGAAAATATCTCTAACATGTTCATTACCGGTCCTTCTGTAATCAAAACCGTTATCGGTGAAGAGATCTCAATGGAAGACCTGGGTGGTGCACGCGTTCACGCAGAAATCACCGGTAATGCTCACTTCTTTGCAGTAAGTGAAGAGGAGTGTTTCCAGCAAATTAAAAAACTGGTTTCATTTATTCCGTGGAACAATACGTCTAAAGCTAAAACAATCGCACCTAAGAAACCGGTTGCTAAAAAACAGATCGAAGACGTTATTCCTTCAGATCCAAAACAGCCTTACGATGTTCGCGATGTGTTGAAAGCTATCGTTGACGATTCTGAATTCTTCGAAATTCAGGAACTGTTTGCTGCTAATATCGTGATCGGTTTCGGCCGCATGAACGGTGAGACTGTAGGTTTCGTAGCTAACCAGCCTATGGTATTGGCTGGTGTACTTGACTGCGACAGCTCAGACAAAGCCGCTCGTTTCATCCGCTATTGCGACTCTTTCAATATTCCTATTGTTACTCTCGAAGATATGCCAGGTTACCTGCCGGGTGTTGACCAGGAGCACGCCGGTGTAATCCGTCACGGAGCGAAAGTACTTTATGCTTACTCTGAAGCTACTGTGCCAAAAATCACTGTGATCCTGCGTAAAGCTTACGGTGGAGGTTACATCGCGATGAACTCACGCCACCTGGGTGCAGACTTCGTATTTGCATTGCCAAGTGCTGAAATCGCCGTAATGGGACCAGAAGGTGCAGCTAACATTATCTTCCGCAAAGAGATCATGGAAGCTGAAAATCCGGACGAAATGCGTCAGAAAAAAGTTCAGGAGTATGTGGAGAAATTCGCAAATCCTTACGTGGCTGCTGCAAACGGATTTATCGACGCTGTAATCGAACCGAAAGAGACTCGTGGTATCTTGTTGCATACGCTGGAAGTTTCTCGTGAGAAAGAAGAGTTCCGTCCATCTAAAAAACACGGAATTCCTCCGTTCTGATGCCGGAATTGTTTACTAAGTGAAACAAAACTGAATTACTCTATAGTCTGAGAGAACGAATCGGCACTTTGATTTGTTATCATATCAAAGCCGTCATTCGTTCTTTCAGAATTTTTAATCCTAACCGATTGAAAATAGATTGGTTCAGTTAGAGACAGTTTCCTTCAAGTTACGTCGTTTCTAATTAATCCAAAAAATGGAACAGAAAAAAGATTTACAATTGGTAGATTTTGCCGTTACCGCGCGTAAATATAAAACTACCCTTACTAAGAAATTTATCAACCGCAAACAGTGGGAAAAAGCAGTTGAAGGCGAAATTAAAGCTTTCTTACCTGGTACGATTCTTAACGTATTTGTGAAGGAGGGACAAACGGTGAAAGCCGGCACGGTTCTCCTGATTCATGAAGCGATGAAAATGCAGAACAAGGTTATTGCTCCTCATGACGGAAAAGTTGTTACTCTTGCGGTAAAAGCAGGTGACAAAGTTTCTAAAAATGAGGTACTGGTGGTTTTCGAATAACCTCAAACACCTAAAACGATGAAGTATGCAGGCAAAATCTGTTTAGTTATACTTCTCACTTTAACGGCCTGTGCCGCACCCTGGAAGACCAACCTCATGACAGGTGTACGTGCAGATGCCGAATTGATCAAAGAAGTTAAACCCGCACCTGAATATTGCATTCAGCCGGGTGATGAGTTGTCGGTAAGGCTGAGGACTCTGTCGCATGAAAATGCCGGTCCTTTGTTGCAGCTTCTCGGAGAGAATCAGACGGATGTTATGTCCGGAGGTGGTTCGGGTCTTGCAGGTTCATCCCGTTTGTACACTTATTCTGTCAATGCAAACGGTGAAATTGATATTCCTTATGTAGGGAAAATCAATGTAAAGGGACTTACCATACTGCAAACGAAACAGCTTCTCGAAAAGAAATTGTTTGATTTAGTGAAACAATGCTCCGTAGAGGTTTCTTTGGTCAATAATTATTTCACCGCCATGGGTGAATTTGGTACAGGGAAAATTCCTTTGCCAAAAGAACAAACCAATATATACGAGGCTCTGGCACTGACCGGTAAAATTACCGATGTCGGTGACCGGACTCGTGTAAAACTGATCCGTCAAACCCCCGACGGACCTGTAATCAAAATCTTCAATCTCCGCTCAAAGGAGATTATCTCTTCCGAATATTTCTGGATTCAGCCCAACGATATTATCTATATTCAACCTCGTGAAGGTCAGTTCTTTGGCGTTCATAGCACTGTGTACAGTATTCTTGGCCTTTTGACAGCTGTGGCCTCCATTGCTGCTTTAGGAATTAAACTGGCAAAGTAGTTTGCCGGGTGTGATTTGCTTTGTGATATTGGGTCATTCTAAGCGGATTAAAGACATCTGCTTATCATAAAACAGTTAATGACGTATGAAAATACATTGGTATATAGCTTTGGTGATTGGCCTGTTAATGTCATCTTGTATAACCAATCGCGATACAGTCCTTCTGCAACGAAAGGGGGATGTGACGCGATATGTCGAGGCATATGACAGTGCATACCGGTTACAGCCGAATGACCGCATCGTTTATAATGTGTTTTCAACAGATGCAGAAGCGGCTAAACTCCTTACCGGTATCACTCAGCAATCAGGGATGGGATCGCAGAACCAGGGTGGTGCCGTCGGTTATCGTGTTTATCCGGATGGTAAAGTACGTTTGCCTTTTATGGGTGAATTGTCCATTGTAAATCTAACCATCCAACAGGCTGAAGAGGTGC
The DNA here is from genome assembly GCF_022808675.1 of Parabacteroides sp. FAFU027. NCBI lineage: Bacteria > Pseudomonadati > Bacteroidota > Bacteroidia > Bacteroidales > Tannerellaceae > Parabacteroides > Parabacteroides sp. FAFU027. The sequence goes on along the minus strand of NZ_JAKZKV010000005.1, from coordinate 330,599 downwards.
TTCGCAATAAAGTCCGGGAGTCATTGCCCGATGCCGAAGTCAGACTTGCGTTGGTGTCTAATTACTATTATATCGTCGGTGTCGGTCGTTTTGAGATGGATAAAGATCGGATTTCCATTTTTCAGGCATTAAGCAGTATTCCGGGAAAAGATAAAATGCTTGACTATAAACATGTCCGTTTGCTGAGGAGGATGGCAGACGGATCCTATCAAATTAAGACATTGGATTTACGTTCTGCATCATTGATAAATTCCGGGTACTATTATGTGAAGCCGAATGACGTATTCTATTTCCCAACCAGCAATAAAGCATTCTACAATATAACTTCATTCTCCGGTTTCTTAAGTTTTGTGATGGTACCTGTTTCTTTCTTATTGCTAATATTGAATCTCAATTAAGCTATTATGGAATCTAAACCTTACAGAGATAATATGCCGTTACCATTTGGCAATGCCACTTCCCATTTGCCAGATGAGAGCAAGGTTGTGAACTGGCTATTCTGGATTACCACAATTCTCCGATACTGGTACTTTATCGTTTTGGGATTGCTTTTTGGCTTAATGTTTGCTTACTGGCAAAACCAAAAGTGGACACCTGTCTATAATTCTTCTATCAAATTAATGTATGAGCAGGGAAATAAGGTAGGAGCGGAATTCCTGAATAAGAATTCCTATATGCCGAATCAAAATAATATGAGTAATCAGATTTTCATGCTAAGTTCCTATGATTTGATACACCGTACATTGTCGAATCTCAATCTTACAGTCGATATGTACGAGAAAGGAATGTTTCGTTCTGAAAATCTATATAAAATAGCTCCGGTTGAAATTATTCCCTCTTTTATAGCCGAAAGTGCTTACGGGCAAGAATTTACTATTGAAAGCCTGAACAGCCGTTTTTACAAAATCTCGTTTGCGGGAAATAAAACAATCGCTTCATTTTCATTAAAGGGAGAGTATGGCAAACCTATTCAGCACTCATTGTTCTTTGTTATTGTAAATAAAACAGATCTGTTTACCAGTAGTTATAGTTTTACATTCCGTTTCAATTCACTTTCTTCGCTTGTTGACCAATATATGGCTACGTTAAGTGTAAGACCGATAGAAGAGAACTCGTCAATATTGTCTATTTCCCGGTCAAGCGAAGTGCCCCGTCGTGATCTCGATTTTTTGAGTGCGCTCTGCTCCAACTTTATTAAAGAAAACCTTGCACAGAAAAATAAAGCAGCAGAGAAAACCATTGAGTTTATAGAATCTCAGCTCTTGATTATTTCAGACTCTGTTTCTGCCTCACAGTCACGGTTGATGAATTATCAGGCCTCCAATCGTATGTACTCCAATGATGTTTCAGTAAAGGCTTCTACCGGTATTGATGATTTGGAAAAGAAAAAAGCAGAGTTACAGATGAAGAAAGTTTATTTGGAATATCTGACTAATTATCTGAAGAATAATGTACAGGATGGTGCTATGATAGCTCCTGTTAATGTCGGTGTAAGCGATGCCGGACTTTCTGAATTTGTAACCAAATACAATGATATGGCTCGTCGCCTTAAGGAGATGGGGGATAAGAATCCTCTTTTCTCAAAGTACCAATCACAGATTAGTGAACTCAAAGAGTTGATGAACGAAACTGTACGTAATATGTACAATGTCTATCAACTGGATAAAGGACAGGTTGACCGCCAGTATAGTCAGGTGATTGGTCAGATGAGCAGCGCCCCTGAAAAGGAACGGAAATATTTGTTGCTGGAGCGGAATTATAAAATTCATGAGACCTACAATGCCTTTTTGATTCAGAAAAGAGCAGAGGCTCAGATTCAAAAAGCCTCAAATATGGCTGACTATTATGTGTTGGAAAATGCAAGAGTAATCGGATCTGTCAATTCTACAGCTCCTAAGAAGAATTTTCTGCTCTTCGGGCTACTCGGACTACTGTTGCCTGTGCTGATTATTGTATTACGGGAGATATTGGATTTCTCCATAAAATCAGTAGATGAGGTTGAGCGTATTTCCCGTTATCCATTGGTAGGTAAGATTATTGTTTCCAATAAACCGGAAACAATCATTGTCAAGAACTATCCAAAGTCTAGTTATGCAGAGGCTTTCCGTGCTATGCGGACGCGCCTGGAATTTGTAGTCGGTAATCGTAATAAATCCTCTTTCATTATCACCTCTGCAGAGCCGGGTGATGGGAAAACCTATATTGCACTGAATCTGGCTTCTATTTTTCAAATGACCGGAAAGAAGGTTGTGTTAGTGGATTTTGACTTACGGAAGCCTGCCGTGGCTAAAGTATTGAAAGAAGAGGTTCACAGGGGTGTTTCAAACTATTTAATAGGTCAGGTCGAATTAAAAAATATTATACATCCCTATCCTGATTACGGATTTGATATTATCTTTGCGGGAACTTTGCCTCCAAATCCCGGAGAGCTGACGCAAAGCCAGGCAACAAAGGATTTAATAGAAGAGCTCAAAACAATGTATGATTGTGTGATTCTTGATTGTAGTCCGATTGGACTGGTGTCTGATGCTCATCCATTATCGTATTTGGTGGATACTGTTTTGTTTGTGGTTCGTAAGAATAAAACGAACCGGACATTTTTCCGTAATATCATCAACCAGTTAAAAGCCGATGATATCAAGAATGTCGCAGTGGTCGTAAATGGTCTCGACAAAACAGGAACTTACAATTACAACGGAGGCAAGAGTTATTATTACCAGACGAAATACCACAAAGATTATTATAAAGATAACTATTTTGAAAATGTCTAAAGTTGCACTTATTACAGGGATTACCGGTCAGGATGGAGCATACCTGGCCGAGTTTTTGTTAAAAAAAGGCTACATCGTTCACGGCCTAAAACGTAGAACATCTATGTTCAATACAGACCGTATTGATCACTTATATCAGGATCCGCACATCGAAAACCGGAACCTGATTTTGCATTACGGGGACTTGACCGATTCAATGAACCTTACCCGTATCATCCAGGAGACTCAACCGGATGAAATCTACAACCTGGCAGCAATGAGCCACGTAAAAGTGAGCTTCGACACTCCTGAATATACAGCAAATGCTGATGGTATCGGTACATTGCGTATTCTTGAGGCGGTTAGATTGTTAGGGTTAACTGAAAAAACCCGCATTTATCAGGCTTCAACATCAGAACTTTATGGTTTGGTGCAGGAAGTTCCTCAGCGTGAGACGACTCCTTTCTATCCTCGCAGCCCTTATGCTGTTGCAAAAATGTACGCTTACTGGATTACAGTAAACTATCGCGAGGCTTACAAAATGCACGCCAGCAACGGTATTCTGTTCAACCACGAGTCACCTCTGCGTGGAGAGACTTTCGTAACCCGTAAGATTACCCGTGCTGTCAGCAAGATTGTATTGGGCGTACAGGATAATTTGTTCCTAGGTAACCTTTCTGCACAACGCGACTGGGGGCATGCCAAAGATTATATCAAAGCGATGTATCTCATCCTTCAACAAGATGAACCTTCAGATTATGTAATTGCTACCGGAATTACAACTACTGTTCGTGATTTTGTTAAACTGGCGTTTGCTGAAGCAGGTGTGACTGTTACTTTTGCAGGTGAAGGAGTTGACGAAAAAGGTATTATTGCCAGCATTGACGAGACTAAATTCATTGAAAAAGTAGGTGAAAAATATCTGGCCGGATTGAAAGAGCAGATTGGAAAAGCTGTTGTACACGTTGACCCTGCGTACTTCCGTCCGACTGAAGTTGAGTTGCTGATTGGTGACCCGACTAAATCTAAAACTCGTTTGGGCTGGGAACCTGAATACGATTTGCAAGGTCTTGTCGAAGATATGATGAAATCTGACATCAAGCTGATGAAAAAAGATGATTACCTCAAAGAAGGTGGTTATCGCGTGATGAATTACTTCGAATAATCATGGATAAATCAGCTAAGATATTTGTAGCAGGGCACCGCGGAATGGTGGGCTCGGCTATTGTTCGTAACCTGACCAATGCAGGTTATACCAATATAATCACCAAAACCAAAAGCCAGCTCAATCTGACTAATCAGAATGAGGTGGAAGCGTTCTTTGAAACCGAACAACCGGAATATGTTTTTCTGGCAGCGGCGAAAGTAGGTGGAATTGTCGCAAACAACGTTTATCGTGCGCAGTTCATCTACGAAAACCTGATGATTCAGAACAACGTAATTCATTCGGCATATAAGTACGGTGTTACAAAGCTGATGTTCCTCGGTTCATCGTGTATCTATCCCCGTTTGGCACCGCAGCCGATTAAGGAAGAGCATTTGTTGACCGGATTGCTTGAGCCGACCAATGAGCCGTATGCGATTGCTAAAATTGCAGGAATCAAGATGTGTGAGGCTTACCATTCCCAATACGGATGTAACTACATCTCAGCTATGCCGACCAACCTTTACGGACAGAATGACAACTATGACCTTGAAAAGAGTCATGTGTTGCCAGCATTGATTCGTAAGATGTTTTTGGGTAAATGCCTGAAAAACGGAGATTGGGCTACCTTACGCAAAGACCTGAGCAAACGCTCGGTGGAAGGTGTAAGCGGAGAGGCTTCAGAAGCCGATATTTTAGCTATTCTGGCTAAATACGGTATCGATGACAAGTCGGTTACACTTTGGGGTACCGGAAGCCCGTTGCGCGAATTCCTGCACGTGGATGATATGGCGGATGCCTGTGTCTATCTTATGCTGAATTACGACGCACCTGACCAGATTCCTTCGCATGTGAATGTGGGTAGTGGTACGGACCAGACAATCAAAGAACTGGCAGAGTTGGTTCAGAAAATTACCGGTTACGAAGGTAACCTGGTATGGGATTCTACCAAACCGGATGGCACTCCCCGCAAGTTGATGGATAACTCCAAACTCTCATCACTGGGCTGGACTGCGAAAATCTCTCTGGAAGAGGGTATTACGAAAGTATTTGCCGATTATATTGCATAAACGAGTAATCGTAGATAATATGAGAGAGGTAATCTGATTTGTTTCGGGTTACCTCTCTCTTTTTCGCTTAAAACTGACTCAAATACCCAGATTTGGGGACTTTTACACTTAAATTTCCCCATTTATAGGGATTGTACTGCTGGTGCAGAAGCGCTTCCTTTGCATTCATAAAATCATATCAAAAATAGAATCGTATGAATGTAAAGAACCTACTCCTAAAAAGCGCAATGCTGACTTTCTTCCTGCTAACTGCGATGTACTCTCAGGCTCAGGACCGTATTTTTACCTATACTTATCAAAGTGGCGTGTTAAATAAAGGCCAACGTGAGATTGAAATCTGGAACACCTACCGCACCGGTAAGAGCGATTTCTTCACCGGATTTGATCACCGTACCGAGTTTGAAATCGGTCTGGGAAATAATCTCCAGACATCTTTTTACCTCAATCTTTCCACTCAGACCTCGGCAGTCGATAATGGAGGTATAAAGTCGTTGGAAACAGAACATGATATCAGTTTTTCGAACGAATGGAAGTACAAATTGTTAGATGCTGTAGCGGACCCTGTTGGCCTGGCGTTGTATGGCGAGCTTGGCATTGGAACAAAGGAAAACGAATTCGAGGGAAAAGTGATTCTCGACAAGAAAATCAACAAGTTTACTCTTGCAGCCAATGCCGTATATGAGCTGGAGACCGAAGCAGAACTTGAAAACAATAAGGCGGAATGGGAAGCTGAGCATAAGGCTGAACTCAATGTCGGTTTGGCGTATGCCCTCAGCCCAAAGTTTCAGATTACTACTGAACATGCTTTCCGTAATGTGTTTTCCGAGGGTGAGCTGGAGCACAGTGGGCTTTATTCGGGTGTGGGCATGTCTTATGTGCGTGACAATTTCTGGGTGAATTTCTCGCTCATGCCACAGGTCAAAGGGTTCAAAGGTAATGAAGGAAAATCTTTAAACTTAGTTGAGTATGAAAAAATGCAGTATCGACTGTTGGTATCGTTCGCTTTCTAATCCCAAACGCCTGGTGGGGTTTACCCTGGCAAGTTTAGCCTTAATTGCATCGGTGAGCGCTGGCCTGTACAAGCCAGCCAAAAAGGATGTGACGACCCGGGCATCTCTCGCTGAGCTGAAGCAGGGTCGTGAATTGTATGTCAATAAATGCGCTAGTTGTCACAACCTTTATGAGCCGGAACGTTACGATACCACCCGCTGGAAACGTATTATGGATAAGATGGCTCCAAAGGCCCGCATCAATAATCAGGAAAAAGCCCTTATTCTGAAGTATCTGACCAAGGGAGCCAAATAAAAAGTTTAATTGAATGAATGGATTGAATCCTTTCTGACTTTTGTTGGGAAGGATTCTTTATTTTATTCGAATAGTATATCCGGGCTTTGATTGAAGATAAATTGGTATCGTCAGCTGAGGCTCAGCTGACTGGAGGAGAGAAGTTGCCAGCTGAGGCTCAGCCGGGCAGAACCGGGCTCAGTTTGACCTGGATGAGGCTCAGCCGAAGAGAATCGGGGTCCGTTCTCGTTAGCCGAGCCTAAGCTGGTGAGAATCCCGTTCAGTTCTTGTCAGCTGAGGCTCATCCGGGTAGAACCGAAGTCAGTTCTTACTGGCTGAGGCTCAGCTAAGGCAAACCTGGCCTGGAGCGGGGTGGCTGAGGTTTCTAGTCAAGAGACATAAATCTAATTACTCTTCCTTTTTGTTTGCTGAAGCTGAGAATATACACACCTTCATCACAATCAAAACAAGGAAGACTAATAATCTTCAGTGTAGAGTCGCTTATAACCTCATGGTAAAATTCTTTATTAATTATTCCCTCATCATTATTCATAGAAATAATATCCTGTCGATTGCAGAAGAAAATATTTAGATTTCTGTCCACCTCTTTTTGTGTGAAGGTTTCGAATTGTTTTTTGGTCAAAGAGTAGATATATTTTTTCCTATATCTGTCAATAGCTTCTTGGCTTTCTGTAGGTATTGTTTCAGGGTCGAATATATCTCGAACTAAATAGTGAGTATCAAAAGTTTCTTCGTAAATAGTTTTTCCATCATTGTCTTTTATTACAAATCTGGATTTAGATTTGGCTATAAGTCCAGCTGGTATTTCAATTATAAAATGGTCTGGTTTATTTGGATTGGAAAAATGATAATCTTTGGTTTTTACAAAAGGACGTTCAAATGAAGCTCCTTTTAAAGTTGATTTGATTTTTTGATATAACTCGACATAACTATATTGGGATAAAGAATCAATATTTGTATTTTGAACAACGGAATTGTATTTGGTATGAGTAATATACGCAATTTTGGAATCACCATTTTCAGCTTTATTTGTACAAGAACTTGTTGTTGAGATTAGAAGGATAATTAATATTGAAGAAACTTGATTGTACATAAATTGAAGTATTTGTGTTTCTACAAATGTAATAAATAGGAATTGAAGAATGTGGATAACATAAATAAAAAACGGGAACACTCCATTCGGAATGCCCCCGTTTATATAGAAAAAAAGAGTTGTCGGATTAGTTTTTCGCCACGTATTCAGCGATCCATTTACCTACTTCTGAAGTTTTGTAAGCTTTGCCTTCAGCGCCAGCGATATCTTCAGTTACGATGCCAGCTTCCATAGATGCAGTTACAGCATCGCGGATAGCCTTACCTTCTTCCATCAATCCGAATGCATATTCGAACATCAATGCTGCTGAAAGTACAGTAGCGATCGGGTTAGCGATGTTTTTGCCGGCAGCTTGCGGATAAGAACCGTGGATTGGCTCAAACACAGAAGTGTGGATACCGATAGAAGCAGATGGCAACAGTCCCAAAGAGCCGGTGATTACAGATGCTTCGTCAGTCAGGATGTCACCAAACATGTTTTCAGTCACCATCACGTCGAAGCTTTTTGGCCACTGGATGATACGCATTGCAGCGTTGTCCACAAACATGTATTCAGTTTCCACTTCTGGATATTGAACCTGGATTTCCTGACCGATCTGACGCCACATACGTGAAGTACACAATACGTTAGCTTTGTCCACAATAGTCACTTTTTTGTTACGCTGCATAGCGTATTTGTATGCCAGGTGGATGATGCGTTCGATTTCTTCGCGGGTATAAACGCAGGTATCGTAAGCTGTGTTGCCATCTTCTGAGCGACCTTGCGGACGACCGAAGTAGATACCACCGGTCAACTCGCGGATGCACATGAAGTCAGCTCCTTCAACGAGGTCGGCACGAAGCGGAGATTTGTGCAACAATGAAGGGAAAGTAGTCACAGGACGGATGTTTGCGTACAAACCGAGTTTTTTACGCATAGCCAACAGACCTTGCTCAGGACGAACTTTGGCAGAAGGGTCGTTGTCGAATTTCGGGTGACCGATAGCACCGAAAAGAACAGCGTCAGACTTCATACACAGTTCGTGAGTTGCATCCGGGTAAGGGTTGCCTACCTCGTCGATAGCGCATGCACCTACGATTGCAGTTTCGTAAATCAGTTCGTGACCGAATTTTTTACAAACTTCTTTGGTTACGTTCAACGCCTGTTCAACGATTTCTGGCCCGATTCCGTCTCCGGGCAATACGGCAATGTTTAGTTTCATCTTATGTTTGGTTTAATGTTTATTGCGAATAATTTAACCGGCTGCAAAATTAGCACAAATTTCGGATGTGTGATAACGAAATGGCATTCAGATGTGGCAATTTAGAAGAGACGTGGCATGCCGCGTCTGTGCATGGAAATAAAAAAGGAATAACCCATCAGAATGCACTGAAAATTGCATCAGCGGCACTGAAATACGGGAGAGCGGTGCTGAAAAATGCATCAGCGACACTGAAAAATGGGAGGGAGGCACTGAAAAACGCTTTGGAGTCACTCCGAAATGCTTCAGCGGTACTGAAAAATGCGTCAGAGGCACTGAAAACTGCGATAGCGGCGCTGAAAAATGCGAGGGAGGCAGACTCCCAGCCCTTTTTCTGTGCCGCTATCGATCATTATACCTTGTAAATTCAATTCTTAAACAACCGCAAAACCGTAATCTCCGGTCCGGTACCGAATCGCATAGGCCACATTACATAGCCGATGCCCTCATTGACATAGAGATATTTCCCTTTTTCTTCAGACAGACCACCCCAGTTGGGGTATTTGAAGGCAGCCGGAGAGTAACGCTTATTTCCAATCTTGATGGCCATTTGCCAGGCGTGGGTGTGTCCGGCAAGTGTGAGGTCGATATCGTATTTTATATTTGGTAAAATGATTCGGCGCCAATGTTCCGGATTGTGCGAAAGCAACAGTTTGTAGCAAGTCGAATTGACATTTTTCATGGCCATCGTCAGGTTGCCGTATTGATGGAACGGTGGCTCACCCCAGTTCTCAACGCCAATCAGAGCGATACTGTCATTGCCACGGTGCAGATAAACAGAGCGATTGTTAAGCATTTTCCACCCCAGACTCGCCTGTTTCTTATGCAAATTGTCAAGGTTTTCCTGATGCTCATAAGGTTTTCTCCAATAGACATAATCGCCGTAATCGTGATTACCCATGATGGAATAGACTCCGTCCCTGGCTTTGAGCTTTGTCAGAATAGGATAGAAGCGGTCAATTTCTCCCGATTTGGTATTTACCAGGTCACCGGTAAAGACGATGAGGTCAGGATGTGTCGCGTTAATCCGGTCCACCATCTCCTGAATGATGGAATTGTCGTGTCCGAAGTTGCCAAGGTGAGTATCAGAGAACTGTACCACCGTATATCCGTCGAAAGCCTTTGGAAGTCTTTCTGATGGAATATTGACCTTATTTTCCTGAAACTGAAAACGTCCGACCAATGACCCCCAAAGCATACATCCTGCAATGGTCAGCCCGAGCACTCCTCCTGCGATTGAAAAACCTTTTGTCTTTTTCCAGATAAGCTCTGGCCAGGAGAGCAACAGGAAAGCCAGTTTGGGTAAATAAAAAAGCAGAAAAGTGTATGTTCCCCAAACATAAACGGTGGAGGTTGGGTCGGTATAAGGATTGATAAACTTGTAAATAAGGAAGATAACATAGGCTACAAAAAAGAGACTGATGCAGATATGTGTCTTCTTCAGCCATTGAGGAGCATTGAATCGTTGCAGCACTCTTTTGTAGAAATACCAGTCGGTTATTCCATTGAATAACACGATGAACATAAGCATGGTAAATACGATGCGGTAAGCCATATTGATTTGTTTTTATTGTTTAAGTGAAAATGGAATATTCAGTTTCTCGGCCACATGCACGAGCATATCTTTGACCATCATTTCCAAATTATATCGGGGCAGCCATCCCCAATCGGCACAAGCGGCAGAATCGTCAATGGATGCCGGCCAGTATTTGGCGATTTCGCGCCGGAAATCAGGTTTGTAGTCAATGGTAAAGTTAGGAATGTATTTGCGGATTTCATTGGCCAAATCTTCAGGGGTAAAGCTCATGGCTCCGACATTGTAGTCACCGTGATGTTTGAGAAATTCAGCATCTGCTTCCAGCAGTTCGATGGTCGCCCTTACACAGTCGGGCATATACATCATTGGCAGGCAAGCTTCGCTGCTCAGGAAACAGGTGTAATGTCCGGTTTTGAGCGCTTCGTAGAAAATCTCGACGGCATAATCCGTTGTTCCTCCGCCCGGCGGTGTTTTGTAACTGATGATGCCGGGATAGCGGATACCGCGAAAATCCAGTCCGTTTTTCCGGTAATAATAACTCCCGAGCATTTCACCAATCACTTTCGAAATGCCGTACATTGTATTGGGCTTCAATATTGTTTCTTGCGGGGCGTTGTAAAGCGTGGATTGCGGACCGAATACTGCAATCGAACTGGGAACCATCAACCGGTCGAGATTGTATTTGATGCCGAGTTTTATCACATTGAGCAAGCCGTTCACATTGATGTGCCAGGCCAGTTCCGGATTTTGTTCTCCTTTGGCAGATAAGATTGCGGCAAGGTGTATTACGGTGTCAATCTGATGTTGTTGAATGAGATTATCAAGGGCATCAATGTCCGTAACATCTGTCTGCACAAATATATTTTCCGGATAAATACCATTCAAATCGGGATTCACATCAGAAACAATGACGTTTTCATTCCCGTAACGCTCATTGAATGCGTGTGAAAGTTCCGACCCGATTTGTCCCAACGCTCCGGTGATAAGAATTTTATTCATAATAGTTGTCTTTTACTATTTTCGCTCCAGGTTTCCCCTCTTTTAGGAGGAGTGGAGAGGTCTATCGTAACAACATTCCCCGACTTCAACTTGTTGTAAATATATCGAAAAAATAATTCCGCATTAGACTTAACTCCTTAAAAATATTATCATGTACGGAAAAATCAGACAGCATCTTCAGGCAGAGCTGCAAAAAATCAAAGAAAGCGGTCTCTATAAGCAGGAGCGAATCATTTGCAGTCCACAGGATGCGGTGATTAAGCTCAATGACGGACGCGAGGTGATAAACTTTTGTGCCAATAATTACCTGGGTATGTCAAACCATCCCGACCTGATTGAAGCTGCTAAGGCTGGTCTGGATAACCGGGGATACGGGATGTCTTCGGTACGCTTTATTTGCGGAACGCAGGATATTCATAAATTGCTGGAACAGCGCATTGCCGATTTCTTTGGCACAGAAGATACTATTCTCTATGCGGCCTGTTTTGATGCGAACGGAGGCATTTTTGAGCCACTCTTCACAGAGGAGGATGCCATTATCTCCGATTCATTGAATCATGCTTCAATCATTGATGGAGTAAGGCTTTCGCGAGCCAAGCGGTATCGATATGCCAATGCCGATATGGCTGATTTAGAGAAACAATTGCAGTTGGCTCAGAATGAACGTTTCCGCATCATCGCCACGGACGGTGTTTTTTCGATGGATGGAAATGTGGCTCCGGTGGATAAGATTGTGGCCTTAGCCGAAAAATACGATGCTCTGGTGATGGTGGATGAATGTCATTCTGCCGGAGTGGTTGGTAAAAAGGGCAGGGGAGTTACAGAATTGTTTAATATTCGCGGTCAGGTCGATATTATCACGGGGACTCTGGGAAAAGCTTTTGGTGGAGCGATTGGTGGATTTACGACCGGACGTAAGGAATTTATCGACTTGCTGCGCCAACGCTCACGTCCGTATCTCTTTTCGAACTCGTTACCACCAGCAGTAGTCAGCGCGGCGTTGCGGGTGTTTGATCTGCTCGAAGAGTCTGACGAATGGGTAGAACGGTTGCACCACAATACAGACTTCTTTGTGGAAAAGATGATTCACGCGGGCTTCGATATTAAACCGACGGAATCATCTATTTGTGCAATTATGCTATACGATGCAGTGCTGGCTCAACGATTTGCCCAGAAGCTGCTTGATGAAGGCATCTACGTGATAGGATTTTTCTATCCTGTTGTACCGGAAGGTAAGGCCAGGATTCGTGTGCAGGTCTCGGCAGCACATACACATGAACATTTACAGAAAGCAGTGGAAGCGTTTATAAAGATAGGCAGGGTGCTGAAGGTGTTGATTTAAAATAAAAACCGCCGGAATCGTCACAATTTCGGCGCTTTTTATTGAGAGACAGTTATCCTTTTATGCAGATTACTTTTTCGTTGAATTTATCCACGATTTTATTGAAGAATCCTTTCAATTCATAGTATTGATCGGCATTAATCACGTCGTTGTTAAACTTATAACTACCAATGATTTTGACAGTCTGATTGTCAATAATTTCAGTTGTAAATGAGATAGCACCCAGATTGTTTGACAATTTCAGATCTTCCGGTTTTGAGAATACTTTGTAGCCTTTGGGAATTTGGATAGTAGCGATATATTTCTTCTCTTTTTTATAGTTCATGTCAATCGGGTAACTACGGCTAACTCCTTTCAACGGATTTTCTGTGATAGAAAGATTGCAGAATGGTGAAATAATCAGTTTGTCTTCCACTTTCTCCAAAGGAGTATTGGCTCCGAAATTAACTTCAAAAGATTTTTCATATTGAGACAGATTATTAGTCTTAATAGAGTCTGCTAGCGTAAGGGTTGAAGGTAAGATATCGCTCTTAAATTGCTTAAAGTTTGACTGATATTGTTCGCGGAGTTTCAGAGCATCATAACCAGTAGTCTCAATCTTTATTTTTCCTGATACATTTTCTTTTATCGGGTCAGGTTGAAGGTCCAGAACATAGGTTGAGTTTGACAAGCCGGGATTATTAATTGTAATCCATTGCGCGTTTTCTTTCTTAAGTAACAGTCCCTTATCGTTGAAACAGACAGGAGGTATTTCCATGAAATTACTCAATGGGTCGGTGGCATCCAACGGAATAAGATCTTCTCCTACTTTCGCCATTGCAATCACATAATTAAAGAAATGCAGGAAGGGATAGTCAGAGAATATCTTTCCATGCCCACGTGTACTAAGCAGTACCGGTGAAGTCTCAATGCCCGCGGCCTTCAACATCCCGATAAGAAACAGATTGATTTGGGCACTATTTCCCCGTTTTGTTTTAAGAAGTTCTTTTAGGCTGCTATCAGGGAATTTCGTTACATCTCCGTTCCAACTGAAGTTGTCTTTTATATAACGTTCAATGGCTTTCGCCTTTTCAAGTGGATCGGTTGACCTGAATTTCATAGTATCTACTATCGCTTTGGCTTTCTTCTCTGCATCTGATAAATAACCGGCATAGCCGTCGGAACCAAGCATCTCTTTAACGAGATTTTCCCAAGTCGACATGATTTTACGTTCACCTCCGGTTGGATAATGTATCTTTGAAAGCTGAAAGTTCAGTTTGATCATATAGTCATTAGCTGAGGAGATAAATGTTTCATCTCTGAATGCCGGAACATCTTTCATGATAAATTCGTATATCATGTCATGGTATTCGATACCTCCAAAGTGTCGGCTCATTCCAGGATCAACAAATGAATTGAATCCACTTAACTGATTTGTACCTTGCAGAATATAAATGTATTCGTAGAATGGATTCATACAGGTACGGTACTCGCTATATTTGATGGGGATTTTGTATTGAAAATCCCAGCTACGCAGGTTAAACAGGTATGGACTGCTGATTTTGTAGGATACATCTATAACGGAGCTCACTTTTACATTGGGCATGGCAAATTTCATTATCCGCCAATTCTTATCAACTTTCTCTTCCAGCTTTTTATCGATTGCCAATGGCGTCGATTTTACAATACCGTCCTCCAGATTGTAAGTTGCGCCGATAATATCATAAATTCTTTCAATTCCTTCATTGGCAAAATAGAATGGAATTTCAATCTCACCCCATTTTAAACCTGCTTTTTTGTAAATCTTGACTCTGGTTTTACGCTCAAAATAGAGAGAAAAACCTTCGTCGCCGCTTTCGAAAAAAGACCTTCCTACATCACTCAGGATTGCGGCTTCAGCGGCAGGATCACCAGGGTATTGTTTTTGTGTCAGCGCCTCGTTAAGAGATGCCAGGTCATTGTTTTGTGCTCTCATTGCAGGCAGACTGGCAATGAAAAACATCACGATTAAGAACTGCTTTTTCATTAGTTTCGTGTTTTAGTATCGTTATTATTTGGTGGTAATTACAATTTTTCTTCGATCAGACTCGGCAATCCGCTTGAGAAATTCATAAAAAGCATCGTATTCCTTTCTATCAATAGTTCCGGCATTCAGTTCAAACTGCCGCACCTGTGTCATAGTATCTTTTTTGTCTAAAAACAGAAGATTGCATTTGCCATATTTACTTTGCATGGTTTGTGTCTCGGGAAGATTCTTAAGTTTATAACCGTCGGGGAAAATGAAGTTGATGGTATCTGTATATGAAATTGGAAAAGGAAGTGATACCGCCAAAGTTCGGCTTTGAGGAGTCTCAAATCCAAGGGTGCCAATGGGGAGAAGGCTGAAATAAAATTCATTTCCGATGGGCTTCAGATACTTGTACAGATTTACTTTGGTGTTGAGCGTGATGAAAGCGCTATCGCGGTCTGCTTTGGTTAAGTCCCAACTGATCACTTCGTAATTGCTTAAAGGCAGATATTCTCTCACCTGTCTATCCTGAAAATCCTGATTGTAATCCGACTTCAGGCTATTGAAGAGGTCAAAATTATACCCACGGAATCGGAAACTCAGATCAGCATCGGCATTTCCCGTTTTGCTTAAGTGAATATTGATAGTTCTGTCGTTTTCCCCCTTTTTGCTGCTAAAAGCCGGAATATGAATAAGCTTACTTCCCTTTTCCCTTATCAATAGTGCTTCCCTGTTTTGGATAAATGCTCCGGTAAAGTCGAAGGGATGGATATTACTTGTGTTTTCCAGATATAAAGTGTCTTTATCCAGTGGAACGGTAAGGATCACATGATTAAACTGACTGGATGGGAAATCTTTCAAAACCTTTTTAGGTAAATGATCTCCTTCGATGATCGTAAGATAAGACGGGATACCGACGCTCTCGAGCAATGACTTCATATAATTACTCAATGCTTTGCAGTCACCATATTTGTTGGTTGATACATAGGAGGCCGGGTAGGGTTTAAGTCCCCCGATGTTAAGAGAAATATTGATGTAGCGGGTCTGGTCCTGCATGAAATGATAGATTTTTCTGATCATCTCCTTTTTATCCGTGATGCCGCGGGTGAGCTCTTGCACTTGCTCTTTGTCCTGAGCTGATAAATCGTTTAATCCTTTGGTCAGGCGCCAATACCAGTTGCCGAAGGATTCCCAGCTCTGAAGCTCACCTTCCACACCATAGATAAAGTGTCTGGGTACTACTTTTACATAGGGTGTCAGTTCCTCTCTGTCAATGCTGTACTTTTCGGAAAGTATGGGCTGTGTATAAGTTGCAGTCCAGATATGTTTGATTTGCCCGGGCAAACTATCAATTTTATGAGATTGAATACCATTTTCTTTGAATCTAATATCGTAGTTCCTGGGTACTTTAATCGTTAGTGACGCTTTGTCAGTCGGCATGCTATAGTTATAGACCGGAGTCCAGTCGGCAATTGACAGAAACTGCTTCCTGGTTGTCCGGTAGGTGTAGGTTACAATGTAAGGATAGACATTATGCTTAAGTACGAGCGTTTTGATGAATTCGTCCTGGTATAACGAGCTTGCATTCCTATAACTTGCATCGGAAATATCTGCACTGCGAAGATTTCTTATCCTATTGCCACGGCTGTCATCAATCCATCCATTGATATCCGATAACTTTTCCATTTTAGAATAAGGAATACTGATTTGACAGTGCTCTTCTCCGTTGCGATTGAATATGGCAAATGTTATTGTATCTGTTTCAGTGAGCTTATTGTCTGCAATTTCACAGTATTGAGTCATTTTTAGAACTTTTGCATCCTGAGCGTAAAGTGTTGATATGGTTAGTAAAAGCAAAGTGCAGAATTGGTAGATCTTTTTCTTCATAGTATTCGGATCTTCTCTTGTTATTGTAAAAAACATCAACGCCGATTAAATTTAGTGTTCTATTGAAAGCAAATATAGAAATAAAACTTGTATAATTGCATTTGTTAATCGCTTCGATTAGCTCTCTTGTGAAATTAGTGGTGTAAGAATTATTTATTGTATCAGATGTTAACGTTGAATTAGGTTGCGAAAAGAAATAGCTATCACACAATTAAAAAATCGTTTATTATGAAAACCAGACAAATTATCTTTTCTCTTGGTGTTATTGCACTGTTGACCGGTTGTGGCAATAAAGCGGCAGACAAAATGAGCTATGAGGCAGCGGCAGATTCTACGACTGTTAATATGAGTTCTTCTGCCGCAGTTGAAAATCCCGGTGATTCTACTCATAAGTTTATCCGGACAGCGAATCTGAAGTTCAGGGTGAATAATGTAGCAAAGGCAACGACAGTTATTGAAGATATTACTGCCCGGATGGGAGGTTATGTTGCTTCGACGAATCTGAGCAGTAATAAGGATAATGTGAAGACTACCGAGATTAGTAGCGATTCTACGCTTGAGACAACCTATTACACAGTAACGAACGATATGGTATTGCGCGTTCCTAATGTGAAGCTGGATACCACGTTACGCCAATTAGCCTGTCTGGTTACTTATCTTGACTATCGAGTCATTAAAGCTGATGACGTGTCGCTTCAGGTGTTAACCAACAAGCTGACACAGAAGCGTGCCAAAACGGCAGAATCCCGACTTGCAAAATCTATAGATACCCGTGGCAAGAAGTTGGGTGAAACGGCAGCTGCCGAGGAGACCCTGCAAAACAAGCAGGAAGCAGCAGATAATGCATTTGTGGAAAATCTCTCGCTGGAGGATCAGATGAAGTACAGCACCATTAATCTCTCCGTTTATCAGCGTCAGGGAATGTTAAATGAATTGATTCCAAATGAGAAAAATGTAGAGGCGTACCAACCCGGATTTTTCCTTAAGCTTTGGGAGGCAATTAAAGTCGGTTGGGTGGTTATTTCTGAATTGTTCCTGTTTATCGTAAAGCTTTGGGGCTTAATCCTTATGGCAGGAATCGTTTATTTGCTTTATAAGATTTATTTCGCAAAGAAAAAAGAGAGTCAAGAGTAAATGGATATATCCAAATAAAAAAGGCACCAATTGGTGCCTTTTTTATTTGATGAATAAGCTGTATTTTCAATATTAATCCAGTTTCAATACTGCGAGGAACGCTTTCTGCGGAACCTCAACCGAACCGATCTGTTTCATGCGTTTTTTACCTTTCTTCTGTTTCTCGAGCAGTTTACGCTTACGGGAAATATCACCACCATAACATTTTGCAGTTACGTCTTTACGAACCGCTTTGATGGTTTCTCGTGCGATAATTTTCGCTCCGATCGCAGCCTGGATAGCGATGTCAAATTGCTGACGCGGGATTAGCTCTTTCAGTTTCTCACACATGCGACGTCCCAGTCCGTAAGCATTATCCACGTGAGTTAGTGTAGAAAGGGCATCCACCGATTCGCCGTTAAGCAGGATGTCCAGTTTTACCAGCTTCGACGGACGGAAGTCGTGGATGTGGTAGTCAAATGAAGCATACCCCTTCGAAATACTCTTCAGTTTATCGTAAAAGTCGATTACAATTTCACCCAATGGCATATCATAGATGATCTCCACGCGGTCACCTGAGATGTACTCCTGTTTGAGCAGTTCACCACGCTTGCCGAGACAAAGCGACATGATCGGTCCGATGAAGTTTGTGGTAGTGATGACAGTTGCTCGGATATACGGCTCTTCGATACTTTCGATATGAGTAGGATCAGGGAGACCGGACGGGTTATGCACTTCCGACATTATACCCTGTTTGTCATACACGCGGTACGAAACGTTAGGAACAGTGGTGATAACGTCCATATCGAACTCGCGGTCGAGACGCTCCTGGATAATCTCCATGTGCAACAATCCAAGGAAACCGCATCGGAACCCGAAGCCCAAAGCCAGTGATGATTCAGGCTGGAAAGTCAGGGAGGCATCGTTCAGTTGGAGTTTTTCCAAAGATGCACGCAGATCTTCGAAGTCTTCTGCTTCGATAGGATAAATCCCGGCAAATACCATTGGTTTTACCTCTTCAAAACCGGCGATTCCACTTTTACAAGGATTAGCAATATGTGTAATGGTATCACCAACACGCACCTCTTTGGAGGTCTTGATACCGGTGATCAGATAGCCTACGTCCCCTGTTCCCAGCTCTTCGCGAGGAGCCATATTGAGTTTAAGTACACCGATTTCGTCAGCCTCATACTCTTTGCCTGTAGAGAAGAATTTTACCTTGTCGCCTTTACGGATAGTGCCGTTTACAATTTTGAAATAAGCGATGATTCCGCGGAAAGAATTGAATACAGAGTCGAAAATAAGACATTGTAGTGGGGCTTCCGGGTCACCTTTAGGAGCTGGAACGCGGTTTACGATTGCGGCCAGAATGTCTTCCACGCCAATACCGGTTTTGCCACTGGCACGGATAATCTCTTCGCGTTTGCAACCCAGCAATTCGATGATTTGGTCTTCCACCTCTTCCGGCATGGCGCTTTCGAGGTCCACTTTGTTGGCAATGGGGATAATTTCCAAGTCATGCTCGATGGCCATGTATAGGTTGGCAATGGTTTGCGCCTGGATTCCCTGTGTAGCGTCAACAATCAGCAATGCACCTTCGCAGGCGGCAATCGAGCGGGAAACCTCGTATGAAAAGTCAACGTGTCCCGGAGTGTCAATCAGGTTAAGGATATATTTTTCACCTTGATAAACGTATTCCATCTGGATGGCGTGGCTTTTGATGGTGATGCCTCGTTCGCGTTCCAGATCCATATTATCGAGTACCTGCGCCTGAAGGTCTTTTCCTTCTACTGTTTTCGTAAATTCAAGCAGACGGTCAGCCAGTGTACTTTTTCCGTGGTCAATGTGAGCAATAATGCAAAAGTTGCGGATATTCTTCATTTATTTTCAATCATAAAAATGTGCGCAAATATACACAAAATATAGCATCTGTAAGATAGGTGTAAGGGCTACACTAAACAATATATAATAGAGCGAACAAACCGTCAAAGCTTGTGGTTTAATTTAGGCGTCTGAAAAACAGGTGTTTGAGTTGTTGTATTTGTGTTGTTCAACATCTTTAAGTTCGTTTTGCGTAATGTGTTGCATAACATAATCTTTGGTGGTTGCCCAATCTTCATTTATTTCTACTTTTGCAGAGTCGAATAAGTGTAAGAATCACACTTAATGGTTTTAAGAACCATCTTCACTTATCCGAATCCTTTCGGAACCGACGTTTGCAAACAAAAACTTATTTAACCAATTTCAAAATGCTCGCAGAACTCAAAGAAAAAGTGTTTCAGGCTAATCTCGAATTAGTGAAGCACGGTTTGGTAATCTTTACCTGGGGAAACGTTAGTGAAATTGACCGTGAATCCGGTTTGGTCGTAATCAAACCTTCAGGCGTATCATACGATGATATGAAAGCCGAACACATGGTTGTTGTTGACCTCGATGGTAAAGTAGTGGAAGGTACTCTCAAACCTTCATCTGACACAGCAACTCACCTGGAGTTGTACAAAGCATTCCCCGGAATTAAAGCCGTTGTTCACACACACTCTACCTATGCAACTGCATGGGCGCAGGCAGGATGTGATATTCCAAATATCGGTACTACTCATGCTGACTACTTTGCAGAAGGGATTCCATGTACCCGCATGATGACTGAAGCGGAAGTGACAGGTGAATACGAAAAAGAGACCGGAACCGTAATCATCGAGCGTTTCGAAGGTATTAACCCTGTTTATGTACCGGGCGTATTGGTGAAAAACCACGGACCATTCTCCTGGGGTAAAGATGCGCACGATGCTGTTCACAATGCAGTGGTAATGGAGCAGGTGGCTAAAATGGCATTCATTGCATATAACGTTAATCCGCAATTGCAAATGAATCCCCATTTGATTACCAAGCACTTCTACCGTAAACACGGACCGGGAGCTTACTACGGGCAGAAATAACCGTTTTAATCATAACAGACTTAATTGCATTAAATCAAATACTTAACACTAAAAAAACAATAATCATGGCTTTTGAAAATTATGAAGTATGGTTCGTTACAGGAGCTCAGCTTTTGTACGGAGGTGACGCAGTTGTAAAAGTTGACGCGCACTCTAACGAAATGGTAAAAGGATTGAACGAATCTGGTAACTTGCCTGTAAAAGTTGTATATAAAGGAACTGCAAACTCTTCAGCAGAAATCGCTGAAATCATGCGTGCTGCTAACGGTGACACCAAATGTATCGGTATGATCACCTGGATGCACACTTTCTCTCCTGCTAAAATGTGGATCCACGGTCTTTTGGACTACAAAAAACCATTGTTGCACTTACATACTCAATTTGACCAACAAATTCCATGGGGCGAAATCGACATGGATTACATGAACCTTAACCAATCGGCTCACGGTGACCGCGAATTCGGACACATCACCAGCCGTCTGCGTAAACCTCGCAAAGTGGTGGTAGGTTACTGGAAAGACAAATCAACTCACGATAAAATCGGTGGCTGGATGCGCGTTTGTGCAGGTTGGGCTGATTCACAGGATATGTTGATCATCCGTTTCGGTGACAACATGAACAACGTAGCAGTAACTGATGGTGATAAAGTAGAAGCTGAAATCCGTTTGGGTTACCACGTGGATAACGCTCCTATCGCTAAACTGGTTCCTTTCGTAGAAGCAGTAACTGAAGCGGAAATTGATGCTTTGGTTGATGTTTACGAGAAAATCTACGACTTCGCTGACGATTGCAAAAAAGGAACTGAAAAACACGTTTCTGTACGTCAGGCTGCTGCTCAGGAAATCGGTCTTCGTCGTTTCCTTGAGTCAAAAGGTGCTAAAGCGTTTACTACCAGCTTCAACGAATTGGAAGGTATGTCTCAGTTGATGGGATTTGCTTCTCAGCGTTTGATGGCAGAAGGTTACGGTTTCGGTGCTGAAGGTGACTGGAAATCTGCTGCATTGTCACGTACTATGTGGGTAATGGCACAAGGTCTTCCTGGTGGTTGCTCATTCCTTGAAGATTATGTATTGAACTTCGACGGTGAAAACAGCTCTATCCTTCAGTCTCACATGTTGGAAATCAACCCTGAAATTGCAGGTAACAAACCACGTATCGAAGTACACTTCTTAGGAATTGGCGATGCAGGTGTTTGTGCACGTTTGATTTTCCAGGCTCACAAAGGTACAGGTGTTGCTACTACTATCGTGGATATGGGTAACCGTTTCCGTATGATTCTGAATGAAGTAGAGGTAATCGAGCCACAAGCTCTTCCTAAACTTCCTGTAGCTTGTGCATTGTGGAAACCAATGCCTAACTTCGAAATTGGTGCAGGTGCATGGATTTTGGCTGGTGGTACTCACCACTCTTGTTTCTCATTCTCTCTTACAACTGAGATGATGGAAGACTTCGCAGAAATCGCTGATATCGAATTGTTGATCATCGATAAAGACACAACTATTCGTCAGTTCCGTCAGGATCTTCGTAACAACGAAGTTTACTACATGCTTAACAAAGCTTTGAGATAATATCCACATAAAGAAGTCTGAAGCCCATAGTCATAGACAGGCTTCAGGCTTTCTTAGACTAACACACTAATAAAAATCATGAGCAAATACGTTATTGGTCTGGATTATGGTAGCGACTCAGCTCGCGCCGTTGTAGTGGACGCAATCACCGGAGCTGAAATGGCTTCATCTGTAAAATATTATCCTCGCTGGATGGAAGGCAAATATTGCGATCCGATAGCGAACCAATATCGCCAGCACCCGCTGGATTACATCGAGGTATTGGAATATACCGTTAAAGATGCTTTGTCTAAATGTCCTGCCGGAACTGCAGAGAAAGTAGTAGGTATGGCATTCGACACAACTGGTAGTACTCCGGTTTTCACCGATAAAGAGGGAACTCCGCTGGCACTGCTTCCTGAATTTGCGGAAAACCCTAACGCGATGTTCGTATTGTGGAAAGACCACACTGCGATCAAAGAAGCTAACGAAATCAACGAGTTGGCTGCGAAATGGGATATCGACTATACTTCTTACGAAGGTGGAATCTACTCTTCTGAGTGGTTCTGGGCAAAAGCATTGCACGTGCTTCGTGCAGATGAATCAATCCGTAAAGCGGGTTATTCATTGGTAGAGCACTGTGACTGGTTGCCAGGTCTTTTGGTGGGTAAAACCAAACCGGAAGAGATCTGCCGTAGCCGTTGTGCTTCAGGTCACAAAGCGATGTGGCTGGAGAAATGGGGTGGTCTTCCTGCAGAAGAGTTCCTTGTTGCGCTCGATCCTGTTTTGGCAGGGTACCGTGCTAAATTGTACACTGATACTTGTCCGAGTGACAAGAAAACAGGTACATTGACCGAAGAGTGGGCTAAACGTTTAGGCTTGACTACCAAGGTAGCTGTAGCTGTAGGTGCATTTGACTGCCACATGGGTGCTGTAGGTGCAGAGGTTAAACCGGGCGCTTTGGTACGTGTAATCGGTACTTCTACCTGTGATATCATGGTTGCTTCACACGAAGAAATGGGTGACAAACTGATCCCGGGTATCTGTGGTCAGGTAGATGGATCTGTTATCCCTGGCCTCGTAGGTCTGGAAGCTGGTCAGTCTGCTTTCGGTGACATCTACGCATGGTTCAAACGTGTGGTAGCATGGCCAATCGAAAACATAGTGGCTAAATCAACCCTGATTGATGAAGAAACAAAACAAAAACTGATTCAGGAGTCTCTGGATGCGATCATCCCGGCATTGTCAATCGAGGCAATGAAAGTGCCTGTATCGGAATCAACTATTATTGCAACAGACTGGATGAACGGTCGTCGTACTCCGGATGCTAACCAAATGCTGAAAGGTACCATCACTGGTCTTTCATTAGGTACAACAGCTCCGTTGATGTTCCGTGCTTTGGTGGAAGCTACTGCTTTCGGATCTAAAGCGATCGTGGACCGTTTCATCGAAAACGGTGTAGAGATCAAAGAAATCATTGGTATCGGTGGTATCGCTTTGAAATCTCCGTTTGTAATGCAAACTCTGGCAGACGTATTGAATATGCCGATCAAAGTAGCTAAAGCTGAACAGGCTTGTGCTTTCGGAGCTTCAATGTTTGCTGCTGTGGTAGCGGGCGTTTACGCTAAAGTAGAGGACGCTCAGGCTGCAATGGGTATGGGATTCGCTGCTGAATTCTATCCTAACGCAGAAAACCACAAACTTTATCTTGATATTTACCATAAATATGTTCAAATCGGTAAGTTTACCGAAGAGAACTTGTTTTGTTAGTAGATAATTTGTAGTTAGTAGTAGGGAAGGGGGAGCCGTGAGGTTCTCCCTTTTTTGATTTTGGTGGCGGGGCTGGTAGTTTCGCTTTTTTTTAGTGTAATTGAATTTTCGAATCCTTATTTCAGTGTATCTCTCAAGGGTATAGTGTCTTTTGAGGTATGTCATAAAACAAAAAGTGGAGGCAATGCCTCCACTTTTTGTTTGAATCCGATTAAGATCTTAGATGATAACCGTCGTTTGCAGGCTGCTCCACGAGCCCGCCAGTTCCGGGTGTTTGGTGTTGTACCAGCGGAAATAGATGTAAAGTGTTTTAGCCGCTGAGGCAGCACCCAATGACAGCGTGAAGATGGCTTTTGTCGATAAATCTTTTATCAGATTGGGGTCTTCTGCTGATGTGGGAGGTGTAGTGCCCACCATGTAAAGAATCTGTACACAGTCGGCATCGCCATAGATGGCAGCGCGTGCGCTGGTTGTGCTGTAACATTTGAGGGTGATGTCACCACCGCCTGCGGGAATTAGCATGGCTTGTACCAGTTCGTCAATGCGTGAGGTGGGAACCGTACGGGTCGTTTTCTCCAAAGCGCCCTTCTTGATATTAAAAACAGTCAAGTCGGCTACGGTTACGTTTAGCGAAACGGAAATCCGATCCAGAAAGTTAATCTCTTTGTCGAAATTAATCACTTCATCGATTTTACTCAATAGATCATCTTTGATGGCAGTGGTACGACCGTATCTTTTATCGGCGTATTTGGCATAAATCGGAGCCCATATCGTGTGAAAACCGACCCACCGATTAACCTCTTCTTCCGAAAAGCCCAGACGGGCACCGTTTGTGATGGGAATACCTAATACAATGTAGGCCGCTGTGCTGGCCAGATAAAGATTGAAATCATCAATTCCCCTGGGAATTCTTGTTGCTGAACCCATAGTTGTATGTATTTAAAATGGTGAATAATTTGCACATTGAAAAATGTACTTTACATTTGTAAATGTATATTGTTAGTTGTTTTGTCTGATGCAAAGGCATATTGTTGAAATGTTGTGTGCAATAACGACATGTCGTCAATTTTTGTCATAGATAGGGCTGTTTCTGCCAATTATTAATCAGGAGGGTTTATAGGTCGCTTATTCAGCTTGAGCGTGATCTTCTTTTAATACATGTAGTATTATGAAACGAGTAGAAGAAATGTATATGGATTTTATCGGCAATCATCCCATTTTTGCCGATTCTGAGTTTGTAATGTCCAATGCTCAGGCTTTACAGCTAAAACAGATGGCACGAGTAGAAGGTCGAACATTGGCGCTTTGTAATGCCGGGCGCAATGATTATCATTTCCTCCATACCAATTGTCCTGAATTCAGCCATCTTTTTAGCGGTACTGTTACTGTGGAGGAGTTTGTGAAGTCAATATGGCCGGCTGATATCGATCATTTTGTATCAGCATGGTGTAAGGCGTTTCGTTTTATCGGTGATTTAAGTACAGAGGAGTTGATCGATTATGCTCTGGTGTTTGAATGTCGTCTCCGCAACATACATGGTGTGTATAAGCGTGTCATGTTTAAATATCTGCTGGTCGAAGATCATTCCGAGGGAGATCATGGGCAGGTCTTACTGATGTTGAAACCTGTTGACGGGTGTAGTAGCCGTGAATTGTCTAAAGGGATATATATTATTAATTTGCAAACCGGGAAGTTTATGAAGCGTGCGACTGGTTGTACATTTTCCGATAGGGAATTGCAAATCGCGGCGCTTAGTAAGGAGGGGTATAATAAAGCTGCTATTGCGGAAGAGCTCTTTATTTCCCACGATACTATAGATAATCACCGACGTAATATCAATCAGAAATTATCTGTACGCGAGATCTCGTTTGCTGTTATGTATCTGCACGATATGGGGGTGATTTAGATGGTGTTAGATAGTGGTTTGATGTTTTGTCGTATTACAATACTTCGCTTACAGAGCGTTTTTTTATGACTACACAGTTGCTTGTAGTCGCTTCAAGCTTGCCCGAAGCGGCTACAAGCCACTAAGTAATGGCGTCGAGCTTGCTTGAAGCTACTACAGGCTTGCTTGTTGTGGCTACAAGTCGCTTTGTTGTGACTACAAGCAAGCTTGAAGCGGCTACAAAGTGGCTTGTAGTTTCTACAAAGCGCTTCGTAGTGATAAAAAAGTGACCTGTAGAGCCAAAAAAGCACTGTGTTTTGAGGTTTAAGTGACCCGCTGCGGGAGTAAAGTGCTCTCTTTTTCGGGCAAAGCACTGTGTGGTTATCTCTTGCCTGTTAGTTTGTATTAATGGGATAAGTGTATTAGAAACAATTTTTTCTGTTTAATTTGTGATTAATAGGTGTGAAATGATAAATTATAGAGTTATCTGTGTACATTTGTGGAATGGAGATAGACTTGTCTTTTCAAGAAAATCCAATTCTTAATAAGATTCTTTATCCTGAACAAATGTTTCGATTGAAAATAAATGAGATTAAGAAATTATTGCCGGCTTTGTAAAATAGGATTTTCATTATTGATTTTATTCTTGTTCTTAGTCTCGTGTAAGAATAGAAATAAACCATTTGATAAAGATTCCTGGATTAATTTTGATGGGACTGATTTTTCTCAAAGAGAACCTATCGTTAAGGATTTAATGGATCATTACTTATATAAAGGAATGAAGTATCCTGAAATAATCCGCTTGCTAGGGAAGCCGGAAATTTATGATGAAAAAAAAAGAAAAGCGAATTGGCTATATTTTATATCTGGATTATGGGTGGGATATTGATCCTATTAAAGGCCGGGATTTAATTATCAGTTTATCAAATGACTCTGCAATTGTTGATTATAAAATTGTAGAATGGAAGAAATAGCTTCTTTTCGTAGAATCTGATCCTTAATTGGGGTTTAGGTGTGAATTAGTATTGATGTAAATATTTAATCTGATTATTCGATATTTATATATGAGAAACAAGCTAATCGTTTGGTTGGTATTTTGTTCATTTACAATTTATGGACAGAATCTTAAGGTTGTTGAGAATGAGTTGTTAAAGCATTTGACGAAAATATCTTATTGGGCACATTTTACTGGAAATGCAAAGATAAGTGCAGAGGATTCATTAGATAATGAGAATGAGATATTTTATGATAAACTATTGAATTATACCAGCAAAATACCTTCTACCCTTGCTTATGATTTTAGTGAGTTGAAAAAAGCACACTTAATCATAACAACATCTTCGGATAAGAAATTCAGAATCTATTCATGGGATACTGAATTGGGTGGTACAATGAAAGATTATGAAAGTATATGTCAGTATCAGGGAGATAAAAAGGTTTGTTCAAAAAGTCTGAACGAGAATAGGCAGGAAGGAGATATTGGTTGCTGGTATTCTGAAATATTTACGTTAGAAACTGGAAGTAAAAAGGTTTATATAGCTTATGGAAACGCAGAGTATTCCTCAAGTGGATGTATGCAAGGAGTCCAGTTATTCAGTATAGATAACGAAAAACTGAATGACAAAGTCAGATTAATTAAAACCAAAACCGGGATCAGAAATAAACTGTATTTTGAATTTGATTTTTTCTCAGTTGCCAACAGAAAGGAAAGACCTGTAAAGCTCATCTATTTTGATGAAAATACAAAAACACTCAAAATACCGGTTGTGACCAATAAATTAAAGGTTACAAATCAGTTTATAACCTATAAATATAACGGTCAATTTTTTGAGAGAGTCTCCAAATAGAAATCTTTAATCGTGTGTTTTTGGCGACAAACCGGATACCACAGCCGTGCTGAGTGTTGACAGACTCCTTTGGCCGAAGATCAAGGAAGAGACCATTCAGCAATTCCGGGAGATGAACAAGAGATAGGATTCCGCATAAGCAGCCAATCATGAAAAAAATAAGAGGTAGTACATCCGCATCCGCACCGTAGAGACGCAAGATTTTGCGTCTCTAATATCGTACCAGGCGTATCAAATACCATTTCATGTGTATCAAATATCATCCATGGCATTTCAGATGGTTTGTTATTGCAATTATGAGACGCAAAATCTTGCGTTTAAATGGATGAATTATATTTATGAGACGCATAATCATGCGTCTCTACCGGGTGGGGAAATGGATGGATTACCGTTATGGAAAAATATTGGAATATGAACAACGAAAAATTTGCCGGGAAATACCGCATTCCTTCTGCACGTGCTGCATGGTGGGATTATGGCAATAACGGGGCTTATTTTGTGACGATATGTACAGCGGCTCATCGCCATTATTTCGGGAAAATAGTGGAGGATAAGATGATACTGAACGAATTGGGGCAGATAGCTGATCAATATTGGTTAGAGATTCCACAACATTTTCCCTTTGTGGAACTGGCCGAACACATCGTGATGCCCAATCATGTGCATGGAATTATTCATATCAATAAACCGGTAAAGGAGCTGAAAAATGGTGATTCATCCGTAGAGACGCAAGATTTTGCGTCTCATGAGCAGTGTGAAACAAATAAGACGCAAGATTTTGTGTCTCATGAACAGGATTGTGCGTCTGATGATTTCGCATTATTGAATGATACGCAAAATCATGCGTCAAATGTATCAGAATTGTCCAATGAGACGCATAATCATGCGCTAAATGTTTCAGGATTATTGAACGAGACGCATAATCATGCGTCTCTACGGGAAACACCGCATTCTATGAATCAATTCGGACCGCAGTCCCGAAACCTCGGATCTATCATTCGGGGATTTAAATCAGGGGTTAAATCGTATGCCACGACCAATCATCTGGTTTTTCATTGGCAGGAACGCTTCCATGACCACATCATTAGGGATGAAGAGGAGTACAGACGGATTGCTTACTACATCGTCAATAATCCGGCAAACTGGAGGAAGGATCGGTTTTATGGTGAATAAACTTATTATTGAATTACATTTTTTGAAATAACACATAATGACACGAAAAGAATTACTCTTACTATTTATTGGCTTGTTGCTGTATATTTCAGGACAAGCTCAGGTGGCAAAAACTGTTAATGTGATAACCCCCGGAACTTTATCGACACGACTTACCTCAACTGAGCTTAGTACCATTACAGACCTGACGCTTACTGGAGATATTGATGCGAGGGATTTTAAGACGATGAAAGACAAAATGCCCAAATTAGCCAATATTGATATTAGGAATGTTTCTGTCAAACATTATTATGGAAACCAGGGGTCAATGGGATATTCAGATGCTGATTCTAGTGCTTTTATTGAATATCCGGCAAATGAAATTCCCAAATATGCTTTTAATATATATTATTCATTTCCTACAACAGGTAAAGCAAGTTTAAGGACTATAATCTTGCCTGCTTCTATAACATCTATCGGTGAAAATGCTTTTGCTTATTCTGCTCTTTCTGGCACACTAAATATACCCGCATCTGTAATAACTATTGGGTCTGGAGCATTTAGTGGATGCTCTAAAATTACTGGAACGTTAATTATTCCCAGTTCAGTAAAGACAATTAAATCGAGTGCGTTTTCAGGATGCAGTGGATTTACAGGTTCACTCAATATTCCATCATCAGTAACAGAAATAGGGGGAGGTGCATTTGCTTATTGTAGTGGTTTTAATGGTACCCTGACTCTGCCAGATTCAATAACTAATATTTATTTTGGAACCTTTTGTGCTTGTTCTGGTTTTACCGGAGACTTAAAAATACCAGCTAGAGTAAAAACTATAGAAGAAGGAGCTTTTGTTGATTGTAGTGGTTTTAATGGGACTTTAACTTTCCCGGATTCATTAGCAGAAATCGGAAAAGGTTCGTTCCAAAATTGCAGTGGAATAACTGGATCATTAATTATACCTTCATCTGTAACTTCAATTGGAGAATCTGCTTTCTCTGATTGTAAAGGTTTTAATGGTAATTTGGTTCTGTCAAACTCTTTAAAAATGATTGATATAGCTACTTTTACCGGATGTTGTGGTTTTACGGGTTCATTAATAATACCTTCTTCTGTCTATGGAATTGAACGCTATGCTTTTTCAGGATGTAGTGGTTTTAATGGAACTTTAACTATTTCAAGTTCTGTCTCATTCATAAATGATAACGCTTTCTCTAATTGTAGTGGCTTTACCGGGTCATTAAAGATCCCATCTTCGGTGCTTAGTATAAATATTGGAGTGTTTTCCGGTTGTAAAGGATTTAATGGCAATTTAATTTTACCGGATAAGATTGGATATATAGATAATAATGCGTTTGCGGGATGTAGTGGCTTTACCGGAGATTTAATAATTCCCCCATTTGATTTTGAATTATATGCTAAAATCGGAGATCACGCATTTGAAGGGTGCAGTGGATTTAATGGAACGTTAAAATTTATGGGAGCTGTTCCGTTCACAATAGGACATTATGCATTTTCTGGTTGTAGCGGCTTAACTGGTAGATTGATGATACCATCCATTGTAAAATCAATAGGAAAGTATTCATTCAACAGTTGTAAAGGATTTACCGGGTCGTTAGTGATTCATTCAGCTCTTACGACCATTGATGATTACTCTTTTAAAGATTGTAGCGGATTTAATGGTTCTCTAACAATACCCGGCTCAGTTACAATTATTGGCTCCGGTGCATTTACTAATTGTAGTAGTCTAAAAGAAATATACGCCTATGGGAATAATCCTACTGATATCACATTAGGTTCATCTGTATTTCTGGGAGTACCTAATGATGCGTGTGTATTATGTGTACCTAAAAGTAAAAAAACACTATATGTCAATGCTCCACAATGGAAAGACTTTTTTAATATATCAGAGGGCCTTCCTGTAACCGTAATAACAAAAGATGTAACAAATATTTTATCTGTTACCCCTACAGGAAATGGTATTCTAAGTAATTTAGA